>JANOTE010000130.1:0-2065 GCA_031416195.1 Rhodoferax sp. | reverse complement strand
TGTAGTTGGGTGAATTCGGCCAACGTCAATTGGCTTTGAAGCTTATCCACCAGGTCGCGCCGGTCGTGCCCGGCCAACAGCTCACGCTCGGCCGCGCGATCCGGGTAGCCGAGCGAAATACGCATCAAAAATCGATCAAGTTGAGATTCGGGCAGCGCATAGGTGCCGAGTTGATCATGCGGGTTTTGAGTGGCGATCACAAAAAATGGCGCGGGCAGGGGCCGGGTCTCGCCCTCCACAGTCACCTGCTTCTCCTCCATCGCCTCCAGCAGCGCGCTTTGGGTTTTAGGGCTGGCGCGGTTGATTTCATCAGCCAGCAGAACTTGCGCAAAGATCGGCCCAGGGTGAAAAATGAAGGCCTCCTTACCGCGCTCGTAAATTGACACGCCCGACAGATCGCTGGGCATCAAATCCGAGGTGAACTGAACGCGAGAAAAGTGAAAACCGAAGGTTTTGGCCAAGGCATGCGCCAAAGTGGTTTTGCCGACACCGGGCACGTCTTCAATCAGTAAATGGCCGCCCGATAGCAGGCAGGCCACGCAATCCTGAATCTGTGCGGGCTTGCCGACAATCACTGTTTGTAGCTGACCTAAAATTGACTTTAGTTTGAGTTGTGAATCCATGACTTGGACGTTACCCGAAAAAATTACAGATTGACACCCACCGTGAACAAGACCGGATTTTTTACCCACCCCGACTGCAAAGGCCACGAAATGGGCCGTGGCCACCCCGAGTGCCCCGAGCGGCTGGACGCGATTGAAGACCGCTTGCTCGTCTCTGGCGTTGGTGACGCATTGGAGCGCCGCGAGGCGCCCTTGGCAGCGCTTGGCGACATTGAGCTGGCGCATGGCAAGATGTTTGTCGCCGCCCTGCATGGTTTGAATGAGCGCCTGCGTGACGAGATTGCGGCTGGTGGTCCGGGCTATGCGCAATTGGATCCCGACACCGCCATGAACCCGTTGACGTGGGCGGCCGCGCTGCGCGGAGCTGGTGCCGCATTGGCGGCGACCGACGCGGTGATGGCGGGTGAAATCGAAAACGCCTTCTGCGCGGTGCGCCCGCCGGGGCACCACGCCTGCCGCGACAAGGCAATGGGATTCTGCTTTTTCAACAACGTGGCTATCGCCGCCAAGTACGCATTGCAACGGCACGGCCTTGAGCGCGTGGCCATCGTCGATTTTGACGTTCACCACGGCAATGGCACTGAAGACATCGTGGCGGGGGATGACCGCATCCTGATGGTGAGCTTCTACCAGCACCCGTTTTACCCCTATGGCGATCAGTCTGACGCCGCTAACCTCGTCAACGTGCCGGTGCCCGCCTACACCAAAGGCGCAGCGGTGCGAGAGCTGATTGACACCCACTGGATGCCTCGCCTGGAGGCCCATCGCCCGGAGATGATTTTCATCAGCGCCGGGTTCGATGCGCACCGCGAAGACGACCTGGGGCAAATGGGCCTGGTCGAGCAGGATTACGCCTGGATCACGGACCGCCTCAAATCTGTCGCCGCTCGCCACTCCCAAAAGCGCATCGTCTCGTGCCTGGAGGGCGGCTACAACTTGAGCGCGCTGGGCCGCAGCGTTGAGGCGCATATTCGGGTGCTGGCAGATATTTAAGTATGGCGAAAACAGGTAATCCCATCACAGACATTGACGACTGGCTGACTGCGCTTGCCAAGCCCGCCACACTGACGGAGTTGGCCGCCATTGCCCTTTGCTTCTTGCTGGCTTGGGGCCTTGTCTGGGTGTTTCGCCGTGCGCGCGGAACTGTTGATGAGGAATCAGTCCTGTTTGGGAGGCGAATTGTTGATGGCGTGATGTTCCCGCTGGTGCTGTTGGCGCTGGCTTACGCTGCCCGCGCGGTGTTGAGTCAATCGATGAATCTGACATTGTTCAAGATCACGATTCCCGTGCTGGTCTCGCTGGCGGTGATTCGCTTTGGCGTCAAAGTGCTTCAAGTTGCGTTCAAGACATCACCCGTGGTGCGCCTGCTGGAGCAAACCATCTCCTGGACCGCCTGGATTGCCATGGTGCTGTGGGTCAGCGGCTTGCTGCCAATTCTGCTG
>JANOTE010000129.1:0-1882 GCA_031416195.1 Rhodoferax sp. | reverse complement strand
GGCTTCAGCAGCCGCTCGATTGCGCCCTACCACAGCGCCCTTCGTCGTCTGCCGGCCTACCTGCAACAGCTGGAAATGGAGAGCAATGGAAAGTCGGTCGACGCCGATGGCAAGGCTTTGCCGTATGCCACCTCGCCGGTTTTGTGGGGCGAGCCCGGTACCAATGGCCAACACGCCTATTTCCAGATGTTGCACCAAGGCTCGGACGTGGTTCCGGTTGAATTCATCGCTGTCAAGCACCCGGCGCATGCGCTTGCTGGCCACCATCGACTGCTGCTGGCCAATGTGGTGGCCCAAGCCCAGGCCTTGATGGCGGGCAAGGCCGACGCCGGCGGCCACCGCAACTTCAGTGGCAACCGGCCCAGCACCTTCCTCCTGCTCGATGAATTGACGCCGCAATCCTTGGGGGCCTTGATTGCCTTGCAGGAACACCGCGTGTTTGTCAGCGGTGCCATTTGGGGCATCAACAGTTTTGACCAGTGGGGCGTAGAGCTGGGCAAGATTCTGGCCACTGATATTGAAAAGCGCATGGTGTCAAGTGATGTGGCCGGGCTGGACAGCTCAACAGCGAGTCTGTTGAGCCGTCTGCGCGCTGGTTAATGCTTTTTCTGCCGGGGGTTGTAACCACCTCGGCAAAATTTACGCAGGCGGTTTATCATCCAGTGCTGAAGACTTACGAGTCTTTGCGAATCCATCACCGTCTGTATTTACACCAAGGAGTATTTTCAATGAATCGTCGTGACCTGATCGTGGGCGGCACAGCCGCTACCGCCGCCTACCTGGCGGGAAGCTTTATGCCGCTGATCGCGCAAAATGCGCCTGACTTTGGTCTGCCCAGCGTCGCCCAAGTGGGTTTTCGCAAGCAAAAGCTTGGTGATATGGAAATCATTGCCCTGAACGACGGCGTGGTGCGCCGCCCATTGGCCGCCGAATTTGTACGCAACGCACCGCTGGCCGACGTGCAGACGCTGCTGAAATCACAAAACCTGCCAATTGAATACATCGACATTCCGTTCACTGCATTTTTGATCGTTGCTGGCGGTCGCCGCACATTGATCGACACCGGCTTTGCCGACAATGGCGCGCCAACAACGGGTCGTCTGATGGCCAACCTGAACGCCGCCGGCCTGAAGGCAGAAGACATTGACACCGTGATTCTGAGCCATTACCACAGCGACCACATCAACGGCGTACGTAACAAAGCCGGTCAATTGGTGTTCCCAAAAGCCAAAATCATGGTGCCTGCGGTTGAGCACGCTTTCTGGATGGACGACGCCCGCATGGCCGCCGCGCCTGATGCGATGCGTGGCGCGTTTCAAAACGTGCGCAAAGTATTTGCAGGCTTGCCAGCAGATCAGTTGGTGCAGTTCCAGGCGGGGCAGGAAGTTGTGCCCGGCATCACCAGCATTGCCGCCTATGGCCACACCCCCGGCCACACATTGTTCGTGGCCCAAAGCCGCGGTGAAAAGTTCGCCTACGTGGCCGACATCACCAACGTGCCGCAACTCTTCGCCCGCAATCCTGACTGGGCCGTGGTTTTCGACATGAATGCCGAGCAGGCACGCGACGTGCGCCGCAAAACGTTCGAGATGCTGGTCAAAGACAAAATGATGGCTGGCGGCTTCCACTTCCCGTTCCCAGCCTTTGGCCGCATCGAGACGATGGGCAACGGATTCGAGTTCAAGCCCGTGGCCTGATTATTTGGTTGAAAATGTAAAAGCCCCGCATCGTGCAAATGGTGCGGGGCTTTTGTGTTTGGTGATTTGCTTGAGGCTACCGGGCCTGTGTGTATGTTTCGGTCATCGAGTCAAACTCGCGGCAACTCAAGCTGCAGCAGTTGGCCAGCCTTCAAATCGGCCAATGCGTTCAAAATGTGTGGCGC
>JANOTE010000128.1:0-5349 GCA_031416195.1 Rhodoferax sp. | reverse complement strand
CTGCCAAACTCATTGTTGAAGGCTGCGCCTCCCAGCGGGCCTTCCAGCATGATTTGAAGCGGGCTGGCAATGTGCTCGGGTTTGCCGTAGCTGCGAGAGAGATTAATCGGCGAATTGGTTGCGGTGGGACCCCAATTAATTTTGGAGACGGTAAAGCCCGTCAGCCCCGCTTTGGGTTTGGAGCCACGCCCGGTCGCTCCCTCATCCCGAATCTCACCGCCCGCACCGGTTGAAGCACCGGGGAACGGTGATATCGCCGTGGGGTGGTTGTGCGTTTCGACCTTCATCAAAACGTGATTCACCGCGCTGAATTTTTTATAGCTCGACGATAATTTGGCGACAAAACGCTCGACGTTTGATCCTTCCATTACCGAGGCATTGTCCGAATACGCCACCAGCATGTGCTGAGGGTTCTGCTGATGTGTGTGGCGGATCATGCCGAACAAACTGTGACTTTGCGCCGTGCCGTCGATGGTGAACTGCGCGTTGAAAATCTTGTGGCGGCAGTGCTCGCTGTTGGCTTGCGCAAACATCATCAGCTCGACATCGGTTGGGTTTCGCTTGAGTTGGCTAAAGGCTTGCGCGAGGTAATCAATCTCATCCTGCGCCAGGGCCAGGCCGAACTCGCTATTGGCTGCTTGCAACGCCGCTTTGCCCCCGCCCACCACGTCACCAAGCACATCGATATGCGCCATCGGTGCGGCCTGCACTTCGTTAAAGAGACCCAGGGCCGATGCGCGGTCATGCATGACGCTCTCGGTCATGCGGTCATGCAGGATGGCTGCTGCCTGGGCCAGTTGATCAGAGGTGAGCAGTGCTTTGCCCAGCACGGGTTGCTCCAACGCCAGCCGGTATTCCACAATGCGCTCAACCCGACGCACGTTCAAACCGCAGTTGTGGGCGATGTCGGTGGCCTTGGAGGCCCAAGGCGACACGGTGCCAACGCGCGGGGTGACGACGATCAATGCATCGCCAGACGAGGGGTACAGCGCAGCGCTGGGTTCACCATACGTCAGCAGCGCGGTCAACTGGGTTTTAAGCGCCTCGCTGGGAGGCGTGTCTGACGCTACCAAATGCACATAATGCGCGCTGAGGCCGCAGATTTTCTCGTGGATGACCGCAAGGCGGGGAAGCAGTTGCAGTGCGCGAAAGCGGCTTAGCGCGTTGGCGCCGTCGAATTGGGAGATATGCAGTGTCACGAAATAGGCGCAAGTGTGGCGAAGGTGTAGGAAAACCAGAAACGCGAGCCGATTTTAGCCGCGCAGCCTATCGCCCCCTCTGGGACAAGCTCTGGGATAATCACGCCTATGACGATTATTTATAAAGATGCCGACGGCGTGCGCGGCATGCGCATCGCGGGCAAACTGGCCGCTGAAGTGCTTGATTATTTAACGCCGCACGTGCAGCCGGGCATCACCACCAATGCGCTGGACAAGCTGGCGTTCGATTTCATCACCCAGGTGCAAGGCGGCATTCCCGCGCCGCTGAACTACCGGGGCAACGGAAATATCCCCTACCCCAAGTCGATCTGTACCTCGGTTAACAACCAGGTCTGCCACGGCATTCCCAATGACAAACTACTCAGAAAGGGCGACATCGTCAACATTGATGTCACAGTGATCAAAGACGGCTGGCACGGCGACACCAGCCGAATGTTCATTGTGGGCGACAGCTCCATCGCCGCCAAACGCCTGTGCAGCGTGACGTTTGAGGCGATGTGGCACGGCATCAAGATGGTCAAGCCCGGTGCGCGCTTAGGCGATATTGGTTGGGCGATTCAAAAATTTACCGAAAACCAGGGCTTCAGTGTGGTGCGCGAGTTTTGCGGGCATGGCGTTGGCCAGGGGTTCCATGAGGAGCCCCAGGTGTTGCACTACGGCAAACCCGGCACGCTCGAAGAGCTCAAAGTTGGCATGACTTTCACGATTGAGCCAATGATCAACGCGGGCCGCAAAGAGATCAAAGATGGCCCCGAGAAAGACGGCTGGACTATCGTGACCAAAGACCATTCCCTGTCCGCCCAGTGGGAGCACACCGTGCTGGTGACCGAGACCGGCTACGAGGTGCTAACGCTGTCCGCAGGTACCCCTGCCACGCCCGCCTTCGTGCCACAGCAGCTCGTGCGCGCCGAACCCGTTT
Organism: Rhodoferax sp.; assembly: GCA_031416195.1. GTDB lineage: Bacteria > Pseudomonadota > Gammaproteobacteria > Burkholderiales > Burkholderiaceae_C > JANYCG01. Next base: position 3,210 of record JANOTE010000128.1, on the reverse strand, counting down.
CAGTGCCAGCCTGATCAAGCTTGACCATGGCCCCAGAAGCGCGCGCGCAATTTCGCGACGAGTTTCGTGCTCGAAAAGCCGGGCTGATGTCGTCCATCGCAGCCGGCGGTGCGTCCACACGCGGGGTACGTCTAACGCTGACCAAGCTCTCGGAATTGGCCGATGACGGCCTGCGCAGCATCTGGCAGGCTTGCGGCTTCAGCGGGCAGATCGCCCTGATTGCGGCAGGTGGATTTGGCCGGGCCGAGCTGTTCCCGCATTCGGATGTGGACGTGCTGCTCTTGCTGCCTGATGGCATCTCTCCCGAGGCTGACCCAGCGCTGAAAAACCAGATTGAAACCTTCGTCAGCCAATGTTGGGACGCGGGGCTGGAGATTGGCTCCAGCGTGCGCACGGTGACTGAATGCCTGGCGGAGTCTGCCAAAGATGTCACAGTACAAACCGCCCTGCTGGAGGCCCGCCTGATCATTGGCAACGCCAACAGCTTCGCCGAGTTTCAAAAGAAATTTGCGATAGCGATGGAACCCCAGGCGTTTCTTGTCGCCAAGACGTTAGAGCTGCGCCAGCGCCACAACAAGTTTGAGAACACGCCCTACTCGCTGGAGCCCAACTGCAAAGAGTCGCCCGGCGGCCTGCGCGACTTGCAAGTAATCTTGTGGGTGGCTAAGGCGGCGGGCTTGGGCAAGAGCTGGGACGAACTCGCGCGCAATGGCCTGGCCACATCTTTTGAGGTCAAGCAGATCAAGCGCAATGAGGCACTGCTCCAGCTCATCCGCCTGCGCTTGCACATGACATCGCAGCGGCGCGAGGATCGCCTGGTGTTTGACTTGCAGACCGCCGTCGCCGCAACTTTCGGCTACAAATCTGTCGGCGCCGACGGCACTCACCTGCCCGTGCGTGCGAGTGAGGCCTTGATGCGCCGCTACTACTGGGCGGCCAAAGCGGTGACGCAGCTCAACCAGATTCTGCTGATGAACATCGAAGAGCGGCTGAACCCCCAAACGCACGAACCACGCCCCATCAACGAGCGGTTTTTTGACAAAGCCGGCATGGTCGAAGTGGCCAGTGACGACCTGTACCAACGCAACCCGCACGCGATTCTTGAGACCTTCTTGGTTTATCAGACCACGGGCGGCGTCAAAGGCCTGTCGGCCCGCACGCTGCGCGCGCTGTACAACGCACGCGGCCTGATGGATGGCAAGTTTCGCAACGACCCCATCAACCGCGCCACCTTCCGCCAGATTTTGATGCAGCACGACGGCATCACCCACGCCATGCGCTTGATGAACCAGACCTCGGTGCTGGGGCGCTACCTGTGGGTGTTTCGCCGCATCGTGGGGCAGATGCAGCATGATCTTTTCCACGTCTACACGGTAGACCAGCACATCCTGATGGTGCTGCGCAATGTACGGCGCTTCTTCATGGCCGAGCACGCGCATGAGTACCCGTTTTGCTCGCAGCTTGGCGCGGGCTGGGACAAGCCTTACATCCTCTACGTGGCCGCGCTTTTTCACGATATTGCCAAGGGCCGTGGCGGCGACCATTCGATGCTGGGCACTACCGATGCGCGGCGCTTTTGCAAGCAACACGAGATTGAACGTGACGATGCCCAACTGATCGAGTTCTTGGTGCGAGAGCACCTCACCATGAGCCGCATCGCGCAAAAATCCGACTTGAGCGACCCCGACGTGATTGCCGCCTTTGCCAAGCACGTCGGCAGCGAGCGCAACCTCACCGCGCTGTATTTGCTGACGGTGGCCGACATTCGCGGCACCAGCCCCAAAGTCTGGAACGCCTGGAAGGCCAAGCTGCTGGAAGATTTGTACCGCTACACCCTGCGCGTATTGGGTGGCCGCGCGCCGGATGCCGATGCGGAAGTAGAGCTGCGCAAGCGCGAAGCACTGATACTGGTCGCTTTGCATTCACTGCCGTTTGAAGCCCACAAACCGCTGTGGGATACGCTGGACATCGGCTACTTCATGCGCCACGAGGCGGTGGACATTGCCTGGCACACAAAACAGCTCTCGCGCCACGTGGGCAGTGCCAAACCGATCGTGCGCGCGCGCCGTTCGCCTGCGGGCGAGGGCTTGCAGGTGCTGGTCTACACGCCGGATCAGCCCGATCTGTTTGCCCGCATCTGCGGCTATTTTGACCAGCGCTCCTTCAGCATTCAAGATGCGCGGATTCACACCGCCAAAAATGGCCACGCGCTGGATACTTTTCAAGTCATCACCCAGGCTGACCCGGACGAATATCGCGAGCTCACCAGCATGCTTGAGCATGAGCTGGCCCACACCATCGCCGCCAATGGCCCGCTGCCGCCGCCCGGCAAAGGGCGTGTGTCACGCCGCGTGAAAAGCTTCCCGATCGCCCCGCGCGTGAGCCTGCGCCCCGACGAAAAATCCCAACGCTGGCTCCTCAACATCTCAGCCAGCGACCGCGTCGGCCTGCTCTACAGCGTCGCTCGCGTGCTGGCGCGCCACCACATCAATTTGCAGCTAGCCAAAGTCGCCACCCTGGGTGAGCGGGTGGACGACACGTTCCTGGTGGATGGCCCGGCCTTGCAGCACAACAAGGCGCAGATTGAGATTGAGACAGAGCTGCTGGAGGCGCTGGCGGCTTGAGTTGGTAGACCAGTTAAACGCTATAATTAATATAGCTATTAACGCATATTATTCGAGAGCTAAGGCACGATTTAATCAATAATTTGATCGTTTTTGGCGTCAAACTGGTAAAAATTAACCTGGGAGTTAATTTTTAGTTGTTTTCTCCTAGCAACGCACTATCAATCGTCCTGCGTTGCATCCAGCCCCGGAAACAGCACCTCGGTAAAGCCAAATTTCGTGAAATCGCGCACCCGCATCGGGTACAGCTTGCCGATCAGGTGATCGCATTCATGCTGCACCACACGGGCGTGAAAGCCGTCGACCGTGCGGTCCATCGCATCGCCAAACTGATCAAACCCGGTGTAGCGAATCTGCGACCAGCGCGGCACTTCGGCGCGCAGACCCGGCACCGAGAGGCAACCCTCCCAGTCCAACGCCTCCTCAACGCCAATCGGCGTGATCACCGGGTTGATCAACACCGTGCGTGGTATGGGCGGTGCATCGGGGTAGCGGGGCGTGCGCTCGCCCGTGCCAAAAATCACCACCTGTAAATCCACCCCAATCTGCGGTGCCGCCAGCCCCGCACCATTGGCCACACGCATGG
>JANOTE010000127.1:0-3184 GCA_031416195.1 Rhodoferax sp. | reverse complement strand
CCTGCGGCACCCATGGCAACTGCAACTTCGGTGTACGCGGTGTACCTCATGCAGCCACCCGTTCGCCAATGGCCTCAACGCTGATGGACAGCAACGAAGGCGCCTCCTCAATTTCAGTGGTTTGCCAGAAAGCGGGGCCCTTCACAACGCGGCTGCGCACGCGTGTGCCAGTGCTTTGCCATTGCGCGATGGGTTTGGCCGATGCGGGGCTGAGTAAGGCCTCCTCACGGCTCGACAGCTCGATCCACTCAATCCGCTTGATCGTCTGCACCGGCGCGCTTGCGTCGCTCCCCAATGTCGCGCCATCCAGCCCCATGGCCAATGCCGATGCGAGGGTGTAGCCTGCAATTTCAACGGGATTTCCGTCAGCCAGTTGCTGGCGTAATGTTTCGGTGACTCCTTTGGCTTGCCCGCTGAGCAAATCGCCCGCCATCTTGAGCCGAAGGAACTGCTGCAACAGCGGTTTACCGGATGCCGGCGGCTGCCACAGCAGCAGGTTGACCGGGCCATAGACTCGGGTGGCGGCCGCGACGGCCAGCAGGCACCCGGCGCGCAAGCCCCACAGCCACAGCGGTGCGGCGGTTTGACTGACAGGTATATCGGCCATGTGTCTCAGGGTTTGACAGCCCTGAACGATGTCGTCGATCCACGCGGCCCAAGTCGCATCGCCAAAATCACCCGAGCTGTCGCCACAGCCGAGCAAGTCGATTTGCAAAACTGCGTAGCCCGCGGCTGCGAAGGCGCGCGATTGCAGTGCCGCCATGCGACGCGATTTGTTCATCTCTTCGGCAAAGGGGTGAATGTAGAGCACCAAGCCCCTGGCAAGTGTGCTCACAGGCGTGCTTGACGGCGGGTGATACAGACAAAACCGCTGCCCGCCGTGAGGTGAATCAGACTGTAGAAAAAAGGCCTGCGGTGGGCTTGCCATGGGAGCCTAATCCAAACCTACTGCGAATCGAAGCCCGATCAAGCCGCCAGCTTGCTGGCAACAAAGTCGGCCAGCGAACCCACCGTGGCAAACGTGCTGCCGTCAATGTCATCGTCGTCGACCACCAGGCCAAACTGATCTTCCAGCGAAGTAATGAGCGTAACGACGGCCATCGAGTCCAGCTCGGCAATCGCCCCGAGCAGCGGTGTGTCGCGCGTGAACGCTTTGGAGCGACCCTTGAGGCTCAGCACCTCATCGAGAATCCGCAGTACTTCTTGTGTAACATCCATCGTCAACCCCTGGCAACTTATCGGCATTTCGAACAGGCTGCATTCTAAATACGAACAGCTTGCCGGTCTGTAAAAGTCCCAGCCACACCACTTATGCACGACTCCTTCCTTCTACCAGACTTGATTTCGCGTTCAGCAGCGATCACGCCACAGGCTTCAGCCTTGAGCTACGGCGCGGCATCTCTAAGCTATGGTGATCTGGCCGCTCAAGTCGGCGCGTTTGCGTCCGGTTTGATCCATTTGGGACAAGCGCGCGGTGAACGCGTCGCCATTTACCTCGAAAAACGCTTTGAGACCGTCGTCGCCAGCTTTGGCGCGCCCGCTGCAGGCTTGGTGTTTGTACCCGTCAACCCGTTGCTCAAGCCCGAGCAAGTCGCCTTCATCCTGCAAGATTGCAATGTTCGCGTGCTGGTGACATCCCCTGAGCGGCTGGCGGGTTTGACCGACGCGCTGACGCATTGCCCGGACTTGCAGCATGTGGTGGTGACTGACAGCCAAGCCGGTACCGCGCCTTCTGCCCCCATGGCGGGTGTGCATTGGACGTTGACGCTTTGGCGCGATTTCCTCAATGGCCCAGCGCGCACGGGTCATCGGGTGATTGACACCGACATGGGGGCCATCCTCTACACCTCAGGCAGCACCGGGCGGCCCAAAGGCGTTGTGCTGTCGCACCGCAACATGGTGGCGGGGGCCAAGAGCGTCGCGTCATACCTTGAAAACAATGCGCAGGACACCCTGCTGGCGGCGCTGCCGCTGTCGTTTGACGCGGGCTTTAGCCAATTGACAACGGCGTTCCACACCGGCGCGCGGGTGGTGTTGCTCAATTACTTGATGCCACGCGACGTGTTGAAGGCGATGGAGCGCGAAAAAGTGACGGGTTTGACCGCCGTGCCGCCGCTGTACATCCAGCTCACCCAATTGGCGTGGCCGGCCGCCATCAACGACAACCTGCGCTACTTTGCCAACACGGGTGGCCGCATGCCCGGCGAAACGCTCGGGCTGCTGCGCCAGCGCGTCCCCAACGCCAAGCCGTTTTTGATGTACGGGCTGACCGAGGCCTTTCGCTCCACCTATTTGCCGCCCGACGAGGTGGATCGCCGCCCGGATTCGATTGGCAAAGCCATTCCCAACGCCGAAATTCTGGTGCTGCGCGAAGATGGCTCGCCCTGCGATGCCGATGAGCCTGGCGAACTGGTGCATCGAGGCGCTTTGGTCGGCATGGGCTACTGGAACGATGCTGAAAAAACGGCTGAGCGCTACAAGCTGCTGGCCGCTGGCGCGCCGGGGCGTGAGGCGGGCTTGCAGTTGCCGGAATACGCTGTTTTCTCGGGCGATAACGTGCGAAAAGATGCGGAAGGCTTCCTCTATTTCATCGGCAGGCGCGATGAGATGATCAAAACCTCGGGCTACCGCATCAGCCCGTTGGAGGTGGAAGAGGTTTTGTACGCCACCAAGCTGGTGGGCGAGTGCGTTGCCTTTGGGGTGGATCATGCCAGCCTGGGGCATGCTATCTGTGTGATAGCTACAAACATAGATAATACGAGAGCTGGCCTTGTTCAAGACTTGATACTTGAATGCAAGGCCCGCATGCCCGCGTACATGGTGCCGTCGGCCATCGAGATTGTCCAAGGGCCGCTGCCGCGCAACCCGAACGGCAAAATTGATCGAAAATTGCTGGCGACCGACTGGGTGGCCCGGCGTGAGGCTTGATCGGCCACTCACTTTGCCAATCTACTGGCCAATCTACTTGAGAGCCAATTTATGACCGTAGCCGAGCGCAAATTGCCCGTGCATGCGCCGATGGATCAGTTTCGCGTGGAAAAAGGCGAATTGATCGTCGGCGGTGAGCGCCTGTCGCTGCTCGCCGCCCGTGTTGGCCAAACGCCGTTTTACGCCTACGACCGCTCGTTGTTGCGCGAGCGCGTGGCCGAGCTTCGCGCCGCGCTACCGCCAGCCGTCAAGCTGC
>JANOTE010000126.1:0-3623 GCA_031416195.1 Rhodoferax sp. | reverse complement strand
AGGAGAACTTTATGAACTTTATTATTTGGCTTATCGTAGGTGGAGTCATCGGCTGGCTGGCCAGTATCGTCATGAAAACGAATGGCCAGCAAGGCATCATTCTGAACGTCGTCGTTGGCATTGTGGGTGCCCTGTTGGGTGGCTGGCTGATCTCACCCATGGTGGGTGCGGGCACGATCAATCAGGACAATTTCAGCTTGCCGTCGCTGCTGGTTTCCTTTGTAGGTGCCGCCATTCTTCTGGCCATCGTCAACTTGTTCCGCCGTGGCAGCGTGCGTTAGTTCGGGATGGCCATTTCCGGTTAATTGGAATACCTGAACGGTAGGTTGAATCGATGCTTGCCCCACCTGAATGTGGGGCAGTTCAACGCCACTTCGCTAGACCCAGTGCCATTAATCGTGCATCGACCGCACGGCGGAAGAATGTCGGAATCCGGCGCGTCAGACTTTTGGCGGATCACTGTCCCGTTGCGGATGCCGGTGCGCTGCGACTGCTGCGATGAAGGCGGGGATGGCTGTTTCAACCATAGCTGGCTCGCACCACATCAGGCCCGGGTCTTTACCGGTTAGTTCGAGCACGCCTGCCTGATCAAGCAGAACGTCTGACACACCCAGCGCCCAGATAGTCTTGCAGTGCCTAAACGCGTCTTTCAAAAACTCAACCGTGTGTCCGTCCTTCGCCAGCGCCTGCACGGCATCTGCGCCGTCAGGCAAAACGACAGCGTCAAACAGCACTGAGGGAGAGTTCTCCAGCGACTTGTTGGCCTCAATTACGCCCACGCCATCTGCCGTAGTGAAGTTGCCGACACGTAGCCCGACAAAATGCACGACGGCTCCTTGTGCCGTTAAGGCCGTTTGCAGCGCCGCCAGCGACGCATGGTGTACGCCGTTGGCGATCAGCACTGCCACTTGCCGCGTGCGAATGCCGCACTCGCCGGGCAAGGCCGTCAGTGACAGCGCCTGCGATTTCGTCAGCTCAGGCACCGGCGGGTTCGGCATCGCACGCGGCATGGCGGCGGGAACAGCCATGCCAAGCCCATCGGCAATGCCGGCAGCCAATTTGGCGGACACATTGGCCAATGAAGACAGCATGCGCTCGCGAATGGAGGGCACGGTCAGCTTGCTCAGCTCGAAGCGAAAAGCCGCAATGATGTGGGCCTGCTCCACTGGCGTCTGGCTGTCAAAGAACAGTGTCGCTTGCGCATAGTGTTCGGCAAACTTTTCCGGGTTGCCGCGCACTTTGTCTTCTTGCACGGGCGCGGGGAAAGATACAAACCCCGCCGCACCTGCCTGAAACGGACAGCCGCCACCCAGTGAGTTGGGTTCGTACGCCACACGGCCCCGGTGGACGGCCTGGCGGTGCATGCCATCGCGCTGGTTGTTGTGGACGGGTGCGATGGGCGCGTTGATGGCGATCTCATGAAAATTGGGGCCACCCAAACGGCTGATCTGCGTGTCCACATACGAATGGATTCGCCCAGCCAGCAGCGGGTCGTTGGAGAAGTCAATGCCGGGCACCACGTGGGCGGTGCAAAAGGCCACCTGCTCAGTCTCGGCAAAAAAATTGTCAGGGTTGCGGTTAAGCACCATGCGCCCGACCGGGATGACGGGCACCAGCTCTTCAGGAATCAGCTTGGTGGCGTCGAGCACGTCAAAGCTGAACGCTTCGCTTTGGGCTTCAGTGAAGATCTGCAGCCCCAATTCCCACTCAGGGAAATCGCCAGATTCAATCGCTTCCCATAAATCGCGCCGATGATAATCGGGGTCAGCGCCCGATATCTTGACGGCTTCGTCCCACACCAGCGAGTGGGTGCCGAACCTGGGCTTCCAGTGAAATTTGCAAAATACCGATTCGCCTTCGCTGTTGACCAGGCGAAAGGTGTGAACGCCAAAACCCTGCATCATGCGATAGCTGCGCGGGATGCCCCGATCCGACATGACCCACATCAGCGTGTGGGTGGTCTCCGGCATGAGCGACGCAAAATCCCAGAACGTATCGTGCGCCGACGCGGCTTGGGGCATGCCGTGGTGCGGCTCGGGTTTGACGGCGTGAACCAGGTCGGGGAACTTCATCGCATCCTGGATGAAGAATACCGGCATGTTGTTGCCCACCAAGTCCCAATTGCCTTCGTCGGTATAGAACTTGACAGCAAAGCCGCGTACATCGCGCGCCGTGTCTTTAGAGCCACGCTCGCCCGCCACGGTAGAAAAACGCACAAACACCGGTGTGACTTTGCCTGCCTCGGCAAAAGGCGCGGCGCGGGTGTATTGCGTCTGCGCGTCATAGCATTCAAAAAAACCATGGGCGGCTGAGCCACGCGCATGCACGATGCGCTCGGGGATGCGCTCATGATCAAAGTGCGTGATCTTCTCGCGCAGCACAAAGTCTTCCAGCAGGGCTGGCCCGCGCAAGCCCGCTTTTAATGAATGTTGGTTGTCGCTGATGGGCACACCCTGGTTGGTGGTAAGCCGCTGGCCACCCGCGTCGACGCGAACCCGGTCCATCGGCGCGATTGTGGCGTTGATGCCAACCGTTGCGCCGCCCCCGGTTTTGTCACTGCTATTTTTTTCTGACTGGGTGCTGGCTGACAACGAGTCAGACGTGGGTTCTTCGCTGGCACCGGTCGGTGGTGTCAGGGCATTGGCGTGCCCATATTCCAGACCTTTGTTCGCATTAAATGGCATCGTTGTAGCCAGCGGATTGGCTGCACGCCCACTGGCGGCTGCAACGTCGTCGCTTTGCAAAGCGTTCACGTTTGGCGCAGGTGTCTTGCGCGGCAGATTTGCCGATTTCGGTGTTTTTTTGCTTGAGGTCATGTTTTTTCCTAAAAAGGAAAAAATTTTCTTTGAACCGAAACGGCAACGCTGTCAGCGGTGCTTTTGAATTTCTGTAGGAGAAAATCCTCTGGGCAAAAAATTCGCCCGTGTGTGCGACAGCGCACGGACGGTGGACAGCGCTACAGTGGGGTTTTTATGCTATATTTATAGTAGCTATCTAAACATATAGCTAGAGAGCTGGATACCTATTTTACTAAGTTTTTAGTCAAAGTAACACATTTCCTGAAAAATATTAACTCTTAGGTTAATTATTTAACCATCATCACTAAATTGCGGTCAAACCGGCTTAACGTGATCGCGAAAAAATCTCAGCATTTCTGCACTGGCATCGGGGCCGCTTGGATCGGTGTAGGAGCCCGTCGCGCTGCCGCCTGACCATGCGTGCCCACCGCCATGCAGCACCCACATTTCTGCAAAATCAGCACCGTTCCTGCCGTGGCAACTTCGCGTAAATGAACGGCCCTGTGGTGAGATGCCCTGCTCCAACCGCTCAACCCCATCTGCCTGAAGCGCCGCTATCACTTGCTCGCCATTGCGCGGATGAACCGTTCGATCCTGGTCACCGTGAAACACGATGGTAGGCACGGCGCTGGTGGATACGGTTGCTTTGTTAACTGCAGCACCACTTTTCATCGCCGCAAGCGCTTCGGCGACGTTACCCGCCGCGCCCACTGCCAGCCCCGAGTGAACACCCACCGCCGCAAAGATTTCAGGGTACGCCGCCGCCACAATCGCCGCCATCGCACCGCCAGCCGACAGGCCCGCAATATAGACGCGCCGCGCATC
>JANOTE010000125.1:0-1618 GCA_031416195.1 Rhodoferax sp. | reverse complement strand
CCGTCATCCCTGGGGATCAATTAATCGCCTGGCGCGATGCGCAAGGCGCTGCGAAGTGAGCCGCCCCCATAAAAGCGAATGCCCGGCGGCAACCGGGCAGAACGCAAACTTCAAAACAGACACCGCAACTGTACCGCCTGCTGAATCAACAGGCAAGCGCCTGGCAACCTTTCGCGCCCGGTGCGCGCTGGCTGGCGTGGCGCTCCATCAGATCGAGAACGACCACGGCAAAACGGTTTACATCGTTTCTAAATGGGCATTAACCCGCGAGCTGGCAGACCTTGAAGCCGTCAGCGCCTGGCTTGAAAAAGTCACGGGGGTGCGGCATGGCTGAATTCATCAAAAACCAGCTACCCGAAGCGCTCAGTTACTTCGAGGCTCAGGGTCTTGCGCTTGTCGGGCGCGGCAAGTGGCGAACCACGGAATGCAGGTTTCACGATGGCAGTGATTCCATGCGGATCAACGTCGCCAGCGGCGCATGGGTGTGCATGGCCTGCAATGCAAAAGGTGGCGACGTGCTGGCCTACCACATGGCCGCTAACTGCCTTGATTTTGCGGGCGCTGCAAAAGACCTGGGCGCTTGGCAGGATGACGGCAATCCATCGCGCAGCTATCGGCCTAAACCGTTACCGGCCGGGCAAGCAATAAGCGTTCTGGCGTTCGAGGCCAATTTAACGGCGATTGCAGCCGCGAATCTTGCGCATGGGGTGCTGCTATCGGACAAAGACCGTTCGCGTCTGCTGGTGGCTGCTGGACGTATCCAGCACGTTGCGGAGGTGTACGCATGAATCAAAACGACTACAAACACCTTGCTGCCTTGCTTGATGCGGACGCGGGCATTGTTGAAAGTAGCCTCCCCGACGGCGTGGTTCTGGTGAACGGCTCTACGCTGACACCGCAGGCCGTGCGCTGGCTGTGGGCGCACTGGCTGGCACTTGGCAAGCTGCATATATTGGCTGGCGCGCCTGGACAAGGCAAAACGACAATCGCCATCGCCGCGATGGCAACGGTCACTATCGGCGGGCGCTGGCCTGATGGTTCGCGCTGCGAGCCGGGCAACGTGTTGATGTGGAGCGGCGAGGATGACCCGGCCGACACACTGTTACCACGCTTGCTGGCCGCTGGTGCTGACCGTTCGCGCTGCTATTTTGTGAGCGGTACGCGCATTGACGGCGAACTGCAAGCGTTTGACCCGGCCCGCGACATGCCTGCGCTTGAATTTCAGGCACGCGCAATCGGTGGCGTCAAACTGCTTGTCGTTGACCCGGTTGTTTCTGCTGTGGCTGGTGATTCACACAAAAACACTGAAGTCCGCCGGGCATTGCAACCGCTGGTTGACCTTGCAAGCCGCCTTGACGCCGCCGTTCTGGGTATCAGCCACTTCAGCAAAGGCGGTGCAGGCAGTGACCCGGCTTCGCGTGTCGTTGGCTCGATTGCCTTCACCGCCGTAGCCCGCGTGGTACTGGTCGCCGCAAAAGTCAAAAGTGAAGATGGCGAAGACCGCCGGATACTGGCGCGGGGCAAGTCCAACATCGGCCCGGACGATGGCGGGTTTGAATACCTGATTGAACAGGTAGAAGCCTTGCCGGGGATTCAGGCCAGCCGCATCGCTTGGGGC
>JANOTE010000124.1:0-4633 GCA_031416195.1 Rhodoferax sp. | reverse complement strand
GAATCATCGGGCTTGAACGCTCCTTCGGTGGGGCGGCCCAGGTGTGACGTCACCATCACCGCCGCGCCTGCGTCCAACGCCATCTGGATCGCGGGGATCGACGCGCGGATGCGGGTGTCTTCGGTGATGGCACCTGAATCGTCTTGCGGCACGTTCAAGTCTGCGCGGATGAAAACGCGTTGGCCGCTCACTTTGCCTTGTGTACATAAATCGACGAAGCGGATGACATTCATGATGAGCAGCTTTCTTGTTTTTTGATGACTGGATTTTGCGCGAATCGCATGCCGGGCTTGATCTCAAAACCGCGCAACAGCTCGGCAGCACTCAGGCGCTTGCCGCCGGGGCGTTGGAGCTCGGTCAGAATAACTTGCGAATTCATCGCGTTTACTGTAATTCCCTCGGGCGCTACCGCCAGAATCTCTCCAAACTCTGCCTGCGCAGGCACAGCGCCAGTGAATGCCGTTGCGTTCCAAATTTTTAACACCTCACCGTCCAAAACGCTGTTTGCCCCTGGGAACGGATTGAACGCATGAGCGCGCCGCACGATCTGGCAAGCAGGCTGGCTCCAATCAATCACCGCCTCGTGCTTTTCGATCTTGTGCGCGTAGGTGATACCCGCTTGCGGCTGTATCACGGGCTGCAATTCGCCTCGGGCCGCAAGGTGAAGCGCATCAACTATCAGCCTGCCACCCATCGCTGCGAGCGCGTCATGCAGCGCGCCGGTGGTGTCGGTTGTGGTGATCGACAGGCGCTCGATCAGTAGCATGTCGCCCGTGTCCAGCCCGGCATCCATCTGCATGATGGTGATGCCAGTCTCGACATCGCCCGCCTCAATCGCACGGTGAATCGGGGCGGCGCCGCGCCATCGTGGCAACACCGAGCCGTGGATGTTGAGGCAGCCCAGGCGCGGCGCATCCAGCACCCACTGCGGCAGGATCAAGCCATAGGCGGCAACCACCATGATGTCGGCTTGGGCCGCCTCAATCGCAGCGCGAGCGGCTGCGGCATCTTCAGGGAATTTTCCATCCAGCCGCAGGCTGCGCGGCTGTGCTACGGGGATGTTGTGAGTCAACGCAAATTGTTTGACCGCCGAGGCTTGCAGCTTCATGCCGCGCCCGGCGGGGCGATCCGGCTGGGTCAGCGCCAGCACCAGGTCAAAACCAGCGGCTTGGATTTGCGCCAGCGCAACAGCGGAAAATTCGGGCGTGCCCGCAAAAATCACGCGCATCGACATCACGCGCGCCGGGTCGGTCAATCTTTTTCCTCGCGCTGCGCCTTGATCATCTTGGTCTTGATGCGGTTGCGCTTGAGCGGCGACAGGTATTCGACAAACACCTTGCCCATCAAATGATCCATCTCGTGCTGGATGCACACCGACAGCAGGCCGTCGGCCTCAACGATTCGGGACGCGCCCTCGCCATCCAGCGCCTGCACCTTGACGGCATCAAAGCGCTGCACGCCGTCATAAATGCCGGGTACCGAGAGGCAGCCTTCTTCATTCAGGTGTGTTTCAACGCTTTTCCAAATGATGTCGGGGTTGATCAGCACCAACGGCGCATCGCGCTCTTCAGACACGTCAATCACAATCAGCCGCTCGTGTACGTCCACCTGGGTCGCGGCCAGGCCAATGCCTTTGGCCTCGTACATGGTGTGAAGCATGTCGGAAATCAGGGTTTTAATGCGGGCATCCACCGCCTGCACCGGCTTGGCCAGTTTGTGCAGTTTGGGGTCGGGGTAACAAAGAATGGAGAGTAAAGCCATGAGAACTCTTTAAAGGTGTCGTTATTTTCGCTACTTTTGCCCCGCTTGGCGTTTCGAAAACGCAGAAAACGTTGCCCAATCAAGGGCTTGAGCGCAGAATCGTGTGTAATTTGTCAAGATTGTCCTGTCGGCTAATTCCGTTTCAGGATAATCTCAAAGCGACTGGGTCAGTTTGGGGGAATTTCCTGATGCACAAACATATCACGAACCACATGATGGCGAAACTCGAAATGGTCAAGGCAAGCTCGAAAATAATGTCAAAAAATTTATCCACAAACGTGTGGGTGGCCGCAACGTTCGCCCTGAGCCTCGGGTTCGCTGCAACAGGCGCGATGGCACAGGCCAGTGCCGCCAATCTGCCCATCACACCCGCCCAAAAAGCGACTGCCAATCAGGTGGCGCAAGCGGGAGTGGCATTGAGCGAGCTTAACCCCAGCGCACCAAATGACTACACCGTAAAACGCGGCGACACGCTGTGGGGTATATCCGGGCTGTTCCTCAAAAGCCCTTGGCGCTGGCCCGAGCTGTGGGGCATGAACCTCAATGAGATCAAGAACCCGCACCTCATCTACCCCGGCCAGCGGCTGTTTTTGGACAAATCGAATGGCCGCGCGCGTTTGCGCATGGGTGCGTCGCAGGGCGATGTGGGTATTCCCACGGTGCGGGTTTCGCCCCGCGTGCGTATGCAAGGTTTGGCCGATGAGGTGATTTCGACGCTGCGATCCCAGGACATTGAGCCCTTTTTGACGGAGCCTTTGGTGGTGGATGAAGGCGGTTTGAACACCGCGCCGCGCATCGTCGGCACTAAAGAAGAGCGAGTGCTGCTGTCCAAAGGTGATCGCGCTTATGCCCGCGGCCCGGCGGACAAAAAGATTGTGGATGATCCGGTCAAGCAGACCGACTACCGAATTTTTCGCAACGCCACGCCTTTGAAAGACCCGCTGTCGGGCGAAATTCTGGGCTACGAGGCGCAATACATCGGCAAAGCAACGCTGATTCGCGGGGAATCGATGCTGGAGACTGCTGGCAAAGAAGGCAAGGCCATCACTGAAATCGTGCCGGCCACGATCGACATCGTAGGCATCAAAGAAGAAATCCGCGTGGGTGACCGCCTGCTGCCCGAGCCTGATCGGGTGCTGACCAGTTACGCACCTCGCGCACCCGCCACGGCGGTGGACGCGCGCGTCGTCTCGATCTACGGCAGCAGTGTGAGAACCGCCGCACAAAACCAGGTAGTGGCGATCAACCGGGGCAGCAAAGACGGTATGGAAACCGGCCATGTGCTGGCTATCCAGAAAGCCGGTGCACGCATCATCGACAAGACCGTTGCCACGCGCGACCCCTTGCGCCTGCCAGATGAGCGCAACGGCCTGCTGATGGTGTTTCGCACCTTTGACCGGGTCTCTTACGGCTTGATTCTGGAGATCACCGAAGGCGTGCGGGTGGGCGACCGCTTGGTGAACCCTCGCTAACCCCTGCACGTCCTTTCGCCGTGGAGCGTGACGAACTCTCTGGTTGGCTTCGCCTGACGCTGACACCCGGCGTTGGCAACGAAACATCGCGCAAGCTGTTGGCTGCGTTTGGCTCGCCGGAATCTGTTTTCAGGCAGCCCATTGCCGCGCTGGGACATGTCGTCAGCCAGGCTCAGGCCAGAGCCCTGCGCCAAGTGCCGCCGGATTTAGCCAAGCTGCTGGACATCACCTGCAAATGGCTTGAATCACCCGAACAGCATCATCTGGCCGTGCTGGGCGACCCCAACTACCCAGCCGCCCTGCTCAACATTGAAGACCCGCCGTTGATGCTTTATCTGCTGACTGCGGGCCAGCCGCACAGCGCCGATTTTTTCAGCCAAGGCGTGCTTAAAAGCTTGGCGATTGTGGGCAGCCGCACACCCACACCGCAGGGCCTGGCCACGGCGCACCAGTTTGGCCGTGCCTTGAGTGAGGCGGGCATGACCGTGATCTCGGGACTCGCGCTGGGCATTGATGGCGCGGCGCACCAAGGCGCAATTGAAGCGGCTACTGGGCGTGCAACACAGGCTGGGGTCGAAAATCACCTGGCAACGATTGCTGTCGTTGGCACGGGGCTGGATCGCGTCTACCCCAGCAGCCACCGTGCGCTCGCCCACGCCATCGCTCAACATGGCATCATCGTGAGCGAATATCCGCTGGGCACGCCGCCCCTGGCAGCGAACTTCCCCAAGCGCAACCGCATTATTTCGGGCCTGTCGCAGGGCACGTTGGTGGTGGAGGCGGCGTTGAAGTCGGGCTCGCTCATCACCGCGCGAATGGCCTCGGAGCAGGGTCGGGAGGTGTTTGCAATCCCCGGCTCGATTCACTCGGGGAATTCACGGGGCTGCCATGCATTGATTCGCCAAGGCGCCAAGTTGGTCGAGACGGTAGAAGATATTTTGGAAGAGCTGGAGCCCCAGTATCAATCGACGGCTCACTCCGCTCCCGCCAAAGCGAATTCAGGGCTTGCAAAAGCTGCGGCAGTCAACTTTAGTGGTGATCAGGACGAGGACGATGCCTTGGTGCAAGCGCTGGGGTTTGACCCGGTCAGCCTGGATGCGTTGCAGGCCCGCACCGGTTTGGACACGCCCGCTTTGCAGGCTCAACTGATGACATTGGAACTTGATGGACGCATCGCGCGGCTGCCCGGTGGGTTGTTTCAGCGCATCGGTGCGGCGTGATGCATCACCGATGCAACTCCTGGCCAGAGAAAATTAGTTGAGTAAGCGCTCTGGGTTGGCTTCCAGCTTGGCCAACGCAACGCGGGTTGCGCGCACGGTGAGCGTTTCTTCCTCTTGCGGCAGCAGCAAACCCGCTTGCAGATAGGCGGCCAGCCTTCCTGCTTGAATCAGGTAACTGTG
>JANOTE010000123.1:0-2677 GCA_031416195.1 Rhodoferax sp. | reverse complement strand
CTGGGCTCTAAACCTATCGAATTCGAGGGGTTTAAACGCAGGGTTGTAAATTTGCTCCCATATCCCCAAAAATTCAATGGTGTTTCGGTTGCGCAGCCAGTTGTAGAGCACACTCTCGTCGCCAAAGCGCTTCACCATGTCGGTCAGAGAGATGTAGTCCTGCTCATAGTGGGTAGCAACGGTAACCGCAGACCCCTTGACGTTGATGATGCGGTTCTTCATTCAAGGCTCCATTGAATCGTGAATACGGCGGCGGTTTGCATCTTTCGGTCAAGCCTTGATTCCAACGCTTCAATCAGCTTGTTGCGTTGCCCATCAATCTCATCCTGCCGGTCAAATATCTTGCGTCGCAACTGGTTGCGTTTGTCTTCCAGTTCGCGCTGGCGTTTTTGCCAGTGCAGCTTCTCTTCCAGCGTTGCCGCCACAGTAGCCGTGCGCCGCACGTCTTTGATTTCACGGTCCAGTTCTTTAACTTCGTTTTCCAGGCCCACTTTCAGGTCGTCGGCCCAGGCGTCTAGCTTTTGCACCTCGGTATCAAAATAGCCCAGGTTGCGGGTGTTGACGGCCACAATATGCCGTTTTTCTAGTCGCAGAATTTCTTCGTCCAGCCCGCCGGGTGGGGCCATGAACAAGTCATCTTCCAACACCTGCGCGGGTAGGCGCAACAGCTTTTCTGCATCTTCTTCATGCAACGCTTCGCCCGCCTGGGTGGTGCCTGCCAACAGCAGGTAGTCTTCCACCATGCCCAGCGCGTCTACCGACAGCACGCTCAAAGCCAGCCAGCCACTTTGGCCGCGCAGTGTCTGCAGGGTTGACACTTTGGCACCATAGCCGTCGTAGCTAAAGCGCACTTTGGCCAGGGGTAGTTGGCGGTCTTTGGCTTGGTCTATCAAGGCTTGGGCCAGCGGGTGGCCAGTACGGTACAAATGGGCCTCGCCACTGCGCCGTGGTAGCTCGTAGCGGCCGGGTGGGGCATCCGATGGTTGAACGCCAGGTGGCGTTTGCACCAGGGTAAAACCGTCGCTGTCAAACTCGGCGTAGCCATGTAGCTCGGCCTGGGTCAGGTCCATTAGCAGGCGCTCGTAACGGCTGCGGGCGCTGGTGCTGGTGGTCTGGCGGGTTTTGAGCTTGTCTTGCACCGCGTCGTCAAAGTTTTCCAGCAGCAGTTGCCGGGTCTTGAGCATGGCGGCGTTGATTTCGCCAGACAGATCTAGCTGCAATTGCTGGAAAGAGGTTTCAATCTCCTGCGGGTTGCGGCAGGTTTGGTAAATCTCGGCAATGCGGCGCTCGAAATCCACACCGCTACCAATGGTGCCCAGCACTTCGTCGCTGGCACCAAACACGCCTTCAAACAACTGGAATTTTTGCGCCAGCAGCTCATACACGCGCTTGTCAGCCGGGTTGCTGTGGTCAATGAAGTTGACCACCACCACGTCATGCTTTTGGCCATAGCGGTGGCAGCGGCCAATGCGTTGCTCAATGCGCTGGGGATTCCAGGGCAAGTCGTAGTTGATGACTAGCGAGCAAAACTGCAGGTTGATGCCCTCGGCACCGGCCTCGGTGGCAATCATGATCTGGGCCGAATCGCGAAAGTGCTCTACCAGCGCTGCGCGGGTGTCCGCAGTGCGGGAGCCGGTGATGCGGTCGGTGCCAGCGTGGCGCTTGAGCCATGCGTGGTAAACGTGGGTGGCCTGTTCGCTGGTGTTGGTGCCATTGAACAAGACGGTTTGGCCTGCATAGGCGCTTTGCTCCAGCAGCCCCAACAGGTAGTCTTGCGTGCGGCGCGATTCGGTGAAGATGAGTGCCTTTTTGTTGGCACCTAGCTTCTCAAGCTCGGCAAAAGCTTTACCCAGTGCGATGAGCAAGGCCTGGCCTTTGGCGTTGTCGCGAATAGTGGTGGCCAGGCGCTGAAACTCGCGCAGCTCGGCAATCTCATCGGCCACACTGGCCAGGGGCGCG
Organism: Rhodoferax sp.; assembly: GCA_031416195.1. Classification (GTDB taxonomy): domain Bacteria; phylum Pseudomonadota; class Gammaproteobacteria; order Burkholderiales; family Burkholderiaceae_C; genus JANYCG01. Next base: position 718 of record JANOTE010000123.1, on the reverse strand, counting down.
GCGGGTTCCGCGCCGTCTTGCTCTGACCACTCGTCTTCGGTCTCGGACAACGATTCATAGTCTTTGTCCAGCGTATCGGTCAACTCGTCCGCAGGCTTGTTGCTGGACTCCGCACCCAGCTTGTCTTGCAGGCGCTGCGCCATGGTGCCCAGTGCGCCACCAATGGCGTAGCTGCTGGAGGCCAGCAGTTTCCACAGCACCAGCGAGATGAGTTGCCGCTGCCCGCCAGGCAACGCGTTAAGCGCCGGGCGGCGCAGATAGTCGGCCACCATCTCACGCAGCACCTGTTCATCTTGCGACGGGGTGAACTGCTCCACCATGGGGATGCGCCGGGTGTACGAGATGTAGGGTTGCACCTGGCGGCGCAGGGTGCGCATGCATACGGGTTGCATGCGGGCGCGCAGTTTGGCCACGATGTCGGGGTTGCCAAGCGCGCCAAACTGATCTCTGAAGCTGGGCAGGTCGCCAAACACGCGTTCGTCCACCAGGCTGACCAAGCCGTACAGCTCCAGCAGCGAGTTTTGCAGGGGCGTGGCGGTGAGTAGCACTTTGAAGGCATGGGCCAGGGCGTCTTTCAGCGCTTTGCCGATGACGTTGCTGGGTTTGTAGACGTTGCGCAGGCGGTGGGCTTCGTCCATTACCACCAAATCCCAAGGCACACGGCGCAGGTCTTCGGCCTTAGTCTTGGCAAACTGGTAGGAGCAGATAAGCACACGGC
>JANOTE010000122.1:0-3165 GCA_031416195.1 Rhodoferax sp. | reverse complement strand
CTATTGATAATATAGCAAAATACAAAACTTGAGCAACGCGCCAGCCATCGGCAAAAATCAAAAGCAGAAAAGACGAAAGCCGCAGATAGCGGCCTTCCATTTGGCGCATCTTTCAGCTTGTTAGTATTTCCACTCCACATGCCGCAGCGGCAGGCGGTTCAAGTCATCGCGCAACTGCCTCCAGTTGGGTAAAAAGCGATCCATCAAGGCTGTAAACCGGGCGTTATGGGTGGGTTCCAGCAAATGCGCCAATTCGTGGACCACAATGTATTCAAGACAACCCGGCGGCTTTTTCGCCAGGTCCGTGTTCAGACGGATGGAACGGGTTGTCGGGGTGCAACTGCCCCATTTGGTTTTCATCCGCTGCACAAAAAAGCGCTCCACTTTCACACCCATCAATGGCTGCAAACGCGCCAGCAGGGCTGGCATGGCCATTTTGATTTGCCACCGGTACCAGGCATCCAGAATCTCGCCCCGACGGGCTTCGTCAGTGCCAGGTCGCAGGCTGAGCACGAGTTGACTGTGGCTCAGCCCAACTGCGGGCGCACCATCAGCCACTGCCACCTTCATCAAATACCGCTTGCCCCAGACATAGTGGCTCTCACGCTCCAGGTATTCCCTCGGCGCTTCCCGCTCCTGGTCTGCCACCTGACGCTGCTGACGCTTGATCCAACCCAGTTTTGAGATCGCGAACACCCGGATCGTCTCCAGCTTCATGTGCAGCGGGGCTGCAATCCGCACGCGCCCCGTGGGCGGGTACACGCTGAGGTGCAGGTTCTTGATGTCCTTGGTCACCACATCAACCGACACGCCCGCCAGCTCTAGCTGAGTCGCCATTAATACTCCTTCTGTGCAAAGATGATGCGAAAGATGCGCTCAACTTCGTCAACATCACCCAACTCCCGATGCAGCTTGGCCTTGATGATGCTTTCCTTCACGGCGACACCCCGCCAGCCATCGTGTTTGACGGCTCGCACCAGCCAGTCAATTTGGATCGCCAAGTCAAGGTTGGTATCGCCGGTTGCTGCCATGGCATGGTCGCTGACCGCTGCGCGTCGAACTACTGCGATGTCGGATGCCTCTTTCAAATTGTTGTACAGCGCCCGTTTGCCCGGCGTGTCCAGTTGCTGCGGCGTGTCTGCGGCCTTGCCTGCCTGCACCCGCGCTGCCACATCGGCAATGCGCCGCAAAAATTCTTCGTATTCAATCGCTTTGGCCTTGCGCAAGGCAATGATTTCATCCAGCAGCGCTGACATGGTTTCAAAATACGCCGGATCCGTCAGGCTTTCCTTGGTGATCTTGCGGCGCACATTGTTCTCAATTACCTCGGCAATCGCGTCCTGGTTGCCCTTCAGGCTGCCCAGTTCCCTGGCAATGGCATCGGCAATGCCCGTCTTCACAATCAGGTCGAGCAGACCCACGTTGCCGAAGGGCGAGATGGGGCGCGGCGCATCCGCCTCGATGTAGGTATCAATCAGGTGGCGCATGTCGGCTTCATAGGCTTTCAAATCCAGCGTTTCACCGCTGGCTTTGCGAACAATCTCACGCAAGTCCAGATAGTGCTTTACCCGCAGCTTGATTCGGGTGGCATCGGCATCGCTGTAGCCCGCTGGCCCCATGTCATCTGAAATATTGGCATACGCCCGCACCAGCGACACCGCCGCGCGGTACAAGGCCACGCGTTGTGGTTCGTGGCTCGCCAGGTCGGTGGCAATTTCGGTGTTGCCGCAAAAGTAACGGATGTGCTCCAGTTCTCCCTGAGGTGGCTGCACCGGCTCACACAACAAGGCCAGCGCCTCTAGCGCGGCATCCAGCCGCTCCTTGCCTTTGGCCAGACGATCCTGCAACAGCACTTCTGCGTCAGCGCCACCGGCGCTGTGGTCTAGCTCGGCGCTGTAGACGGCCATGGCGTTCTCCACCTTTTTGAACAGGTCTTTGTAGTCCACGATGTAGCCAAAGTCTTTGTCTTCGCCATCCAGCCGGTTGGTGCGGCAAATTGCCTGAAACAGGCCGTGGTCTTGCATTGACTTGTCGATGTACAGGTAGGTGCAAGGTGGTGCGTCAAAACCCGTGAGCAGCTTGTCCACCACGATCAGCAACTTCATGATGGCGGGCTCTTTGATGAACAGGGCCTTGGCCCGATCCTCATAAGCTTCTGTCGGTGTCATCCCAGGCACGGCGACTGCTTCCTTGAGCAGCTCGGTGTAGATGTTGAAAATGGTTTGCTTGTCCGTCTCGGTATTTGCGCCGGTTTCTTCCAGCGTAATGTGCGCCGCCTGCGGGTTGTAAGACGTGATCACCGCACAGCGGCCTTTAAATAGCGTTTTTTGGAACAGCGCGAAATACTTGCAGGCCTCGAAGATGCTTGACGCCACCAGAATCGCATTGCCCCGCTCGCTGGACAGGCGCGGCTTCACGCTAAAGTCGAAAATGATGTCGGCCACGACCCGGTCCATGCGCGACCTGGAGCTGAGCACGTTTTGCATCGTGCCCCACTTCTTTTTCAGTTCGTCGCGTTGCCAGCCGTTCAGGCCTTTGGTTTTCGCCTCGAACCACTGGTCAATCTTGTCATCTGAGCCCAGGCGTTGGTCAATGTCCCGCGCCTCATAGACCAGGTCCAGCACCACACCGTCTTGCACCGCCTCGCTGAACTTGTAGGTGTGGATGTAGCCGCCAAACACCTCCAGGCTGGTGGCCTGATCCTGCTTTAACAATGGTGTGCCGGTGAAGCCTATGAACACCGCACTGGGCATCATGGCCTTCATGGTGCGGTTCAGGCGGCCATTCTGGGTGCGGTGGCATTCGTCCACAAACACAAACAGCTCGCCCACAGTTTTGGCCGGGGCGCTTTGCAGCTCCTGAATAAAGGCATCAAACTCGCCGCCGTTACGGCCCCGGCCTTCCAGCCCGAACTTGTGCACCAGCGAACACAACAATCGCGGTGTAGCGGTGCCCAGTTGGGCCATCAGGTCACGCCCGCTGCTGGTGCGGGCCATGGTTTCGCCCGAAGCGGTAAACACCTGCTCAATCTGCTTGTCCAGCTCATCGCGGTCGGTCACCACCACCACGCGGGCATTCGGGTTGTTCTCCAGAATCCACTTGGCCAGCAGCACCATCAAGATGCTTTTGCCCGCGCCTTGCGTATGCCAGATGATGCCGCCCTGG
>JANOTE010000121.1:0-3081 GCA_031416195.1 Rhodoferax sp. | reverse complement strand
CCAGGCGCCGGCTCCCACCAGGGCGATGTAGCTGGCCTGCTGCATGAAGGCGGCGCTGTAGCTGGCCTGTTCGCTGTAGCGGCGTATGGCGACATCGTCTTCAATGGCTTGGCGGTTCACGGCGTCCCAGCGCTGGAGCTGTTGCTGCCCTGCCCCGGCGGCCTTGAGGTGTTCGGCACTTTCCACCGTCTCCACCAGCAGGCCGAGTTTTTGGTTGGAGGCGGCGTTGCCGCTGGTGGCGTGGCGCGCAATGCGGCTGCGGTAGAACATGCCGATGGCTATGGCCAGCACAAAAAAGACCGCAGGCACGGCCGCAAGTAGGGGGCCTGCCAGCAGGGCGATAACGGCCACAAAGAGCAGCGCAAACGGGGCATCTACCGCAAAGAACAGGGTGGCGGTGGAGGCAAAGTTGCGGATGGTTTCAAAGCTGCGTACCTGGGCGCTGAGGGTGCCCACGCTGGCGGGAAACTGGTCCATTCGGATGCCAAGCAGGCGCGAAAAGATGGCGTGTGAGAGTTCCAGGTCCATGCCCTTGAGAGCGACTTCGAGCACGCCAGAGCGGGCCAGCTTGACGATGAGCTCCAGCACGGTGGCAATCAAGACGCCACCCGTCAGCACGATGAGGGTGGCCACGCCCTGAGTGGGAATGACGCGGTCATACACCTGCATGCTGTAGAGCGATGCCCCTAGCGCCAGCAGGTTGATGAGCAGTGAGGCGGCAGCGGCCTGGGCAAAGATGCTCTTGCGGGTGAGCAAGGCACGCTTGAACAGGGCGAGCGCTGTGGTGGGTGGTGTGGTGGTCATGGGGTAAGCAGTTCACCAGCGTGCAGGCGCAAGCGGGTGGCAGAGGCCAGGTGCAAGGCCTGCACGTCGGCCAGGGCGGTTTGGGCTTGGGTGAGCTCGCGTGCGGCGTTGATTACTTCGAGCCAACCGCGTTTACCGGCTATAAAGAGCCGCTCGTAAGAGGCCAGCACTTCGGCGTTGGCTTTGAGGGTGCGTTGCAGGTCAGCCAAGCGGCTGCGACTGGATTGGTGTTCTTCAAAGTCGGCGCTGACTTTTTCAATAACATCGCGCTGGGTGGCTTCCAGGTTGTCTTGCAGGCCGATCAGGCGGGCGGCGGCGGCATCGGCGTTGGCCCCGGCAGACAAGCCGGCACCGGGTGTGTAGTCCATCACCAGCAGGTAGCGGGTTTCGTTGGGCAGCAGGGCGGAGGCGGCTCCGTTGCTGCGCTGGTGTTCGGCGCGCAGATTGAGCGTGGGCCACTGGGCGGCGCGCTTTTGCGTGATTTCATGGCTGGCGCTATTGATTTCGGCGCGGGCGCGATGTAGAGCGGGGGAAACTTTGAGGGCTTGGGCCAGCAGGGCTTCAATTGCGAGTGCATGGTCGCCAGAGAAGCTCGGGTTTGCTCTGTCGTTTCCGCCAGGCGCAAGGTCAATCAGATCTTGGCTGCGCAGTTGCTGACCTACCATTTGCGAGAGTTGGGCCAGGCTGGCCCGTTCCGAAGCACGGGCTGCGGCCAGATCACCCTGGGCTTGGGCCAGGCGCGCATCTACCAGCGCGCGATCGCCTTCGCCGGCTGCCCCCGCTTGTATGCGCCGTGCCACGCTTTGCGCGTAGCCGCTGAGCAGGTCAATACCGGCAACGCCGGCCGCGCTGCGCCCGCGCGCTTGCTGCCAAGCCTGCCAAACGGTAGTTGCCCGTAAGGCCAACGCGGTTTGGGTCTCGTAAATCGAGGCGCTCGCGGCGTTGGCACGGGCGCTGGCGGCGTCCAGCCCGGCATCAATCCGGCCCCCGGCCCACAAAGGCTGTTGCAGGGCCAAGACGGTTGAGCGTTCACCACGATTTTGGCGCAACTGCAAGGAGGGGGTGGGGAAATACTGGTATCGGGCGGCCTGGATTTCAGCCTCGGCGGCGTTCAACCCCGCGCGCTTGCTAGCAACACTGGGGTGCGTCTGGATAGCCAAGGCGACAAACTGATCAAGACTTAAAGTGGCCTTAGAGGGGCTGCTTATGGCAGCGCCCAAGGGCTGCGCCAGCACCGCCCCTGGGCCCGGCATAAGACCCAAAAAGAATGCAAGCAATGCAGCAAACGAGTGTGAAATTCGGCCGGCGGACCAGCCATGAAGTAAGCATTTCAAAGTGCGAGGTTGCGTGGAAGGCATTGTGAATATTCGTTGGCAAGGGTGGCTGGACGATGAGTGTTTTGATGACGTTTTAAAAGTTTGTTGGGTAACAAAATGGACACGTTTTTTGCATATTTGATACCTTGTTTTTCATAAAAAGATGGTAGCAATCGAGTTGTCCATCTCACTTGACAATTTTCGGCCGCAACGGGCGCGCATCACGTCTTTCATTTTCAAAACCGCAGGCTGGCGTTGAGCGCCCAAACCCTGGCGCGCGACAGGCTCAGCCGGTCGCCACGCCAGCCGATGCTGCCGTACTTGAATCGCCAGTCGATGCCTACTGAGGCAGGAATGCCCGGCCCCAGGTAGGCGACGGTTTCAATGCGTTGCTGGTAGAGGTTCAAGACACTGCCGACGGCGATTTGATGCACCGGGGCGGTTGATTCGAGTCGGGCGATCAGGTGCAGGTTGGGGCTTACCTTCAGGCCGCCTTCGGCCAGCAGGGTGGGGGTGAATCGAAACCGGTAGCTTGCTGCGCTGTATTTGCCCTGAATCAAGGGGGCGTACTGCACGTAGCCGTTGGCGTCGTAGCTCACGTTGTTGGTGTTGGCTTTTCGGTCGGTGCGCAGCACGCTTGAAAGGCGTATCGCTGGCCCGACATCAGCAATGCTGACGATGCCGTAATAGCCGTCGTGGTCTTCCACTTGAAGACCCAGGTCAAACGTGGCGCCCCGGCCCAGGGTTATAGCGGGGTTCACAAAGGGTGACGTGCCGCCCAGCTGGTATTGGTTGACGTTGGCTTGCAAGCCAAGCTGGCCCGACGCGGTTTCAATCAGCGTGCCGTCTGACTGGCCGGCTTTGAATCGGTCCACCACGAACACACGTGCGCGCGCAACCAGCAGCGCCGACGCAAACTGCGGCCAATCAAGCGGAGTGGTTTTAGCTAACGACAGGCCCC
>JANOTE010000120.1:0-4439 GCA_031416195.1 Rhodoferax sp. | reverse complement strand
GTTTTCTTGATGTCCAGCTTGAGGCCTAGTGCGATTTGGTTCATGCTTCTTATTTTATAGCAAACTCAAACTTCTTGCACAACTTTCAGGGGGTTATGCAGAGTTTCCCTAAGTAGCCGCTCGCGTAATTTTTTCAAGCTCTCCCAGAAACTCATGAGTATCAAGAAAATAGTTTGGATACGCTCTCTTTAGAGAGTCGATTGAGCCAGCTGATACTAATACAACTTGCATTGGCTTCCCGCTTACCACCTCTCGCTCCGATTGGGTGTATCGGCTATTCGCTTCCTCCAGTTTGTCCCGTGAAAAGGGGGTGATCTTCACATTTTTGTTCTCACCAGTCAGCTCAAGCTCGACTAGGTAGTACGCACCCCTAGCGGTTCCCGCAGGTATTGAGCGAACAGCCGAGCTGTATCCCACCAACATATCTCTGACTCCAAGGCGAATAGACTCCCGAGTTGTTTCCCGGTAAGCCTCTTCCTTGGATAGGTTCTCATAGCCGGGTACAAGAGTGGTCTTTTCTGTGTGAGCAAACGCTGAAGAAATGAGAGCGAAGAAAGCTAGCCATTCATCTGGCCCCTCGCTGGATTTCAGCGAGTGCTCAAGAAAAGTGCCAACGGTTTCAACGGCGGTAGCCCATGCGTGTTGTAGCTTGGTACGTAGTTGCAACTCTATTTGCAGTCCCTCATAAGGTGAGTTTTGTCGAAGTTTGTATTTATATACAAGATGTACGCTTCTGTATCCAGATTTTTTTGGTGTTTCGACATAGTCGAATTCGCTAATGAGTTTGTGGGTGAATATCGTATTTTTGTAATTCTCGTGCAATTTTTGCAGTTGAGGGAGGGTGGAGACAACTGCTCTCAGCCCGCCAATATCCTGCATCCTGGAGAGACTCATTCCAGGAAAACGCCGTAGCTTGTTAAGGATTGAAGGGGTTCGTTTTAGTCTTTGTGCGACGAGCGCATTCTTATCAATCTTCTTAAGTTTCGTGCGCAAGGTCGCTTGAAATGTGTTGATCGGATATCCGTGACACGCCCGCCAATTAGACAGGATGACAAAAGCGTCAAGCCACTTTGTGAGTTCGTTTTCCGCGCCCGCGGAAGTCAGCCATTCCCCAGCGCGTTGTACCTGCGTTCTGGAGTGTTTCGGTACTGGGAATGCCATATTGGTTCTTCTTGAAGATTTCTACCTAATGTATCCCCCAAAAACTGCGGACTGAAACGGCCCTTGCGGCACATCACATTTACAAAAATTTCCGGAAGATGTCTAACAGAATAAGTCATTCCAATGAGCCTCGCAACGCGGTGACTAGCGAAATAAAGGACTTTCGACGCTTCTCACACTGCAGTGATCGCGCCGCCGCGCCAAAAGTCGCCAGCCCGAGGGCCTAATTGGGGTCAGAGTCCGATATACCGAACTCGTCGCTTTGCGTCTCCTTCCGTTAATCGGACTCTGACCCAAATTAGGCCCACGGGCTGCCAACTTTTTCGATCCGTTCGTTTTTTGCTGCCCCCAGACTCCTGATAAGCTGTATCAAAACCCAACCCAAAACCACCATGAACCTCCACGACCTCTCGGCCCACGAACTGCTGCGCGCTTATCGCACGCGTGACCTCTCGCCAGTGGAGGTGACGCAGGCGGTGCTGAAGCATATTGAGGCTTGGGAGCCGCATTTGCATGCGACTTATTTGTTGCGGCCTGAAATGGCGCTGGCGCAGGCTCGGAGATCCGAATCGCGGTGGCTGAAGGGCGAGCCTTGCGGGGCGCTGGATGGGGTGCCGGTGACGATCAAGGACAACATTTCTACGCGGGGTGACCCTACGCCGTTGGGTACTGCGGCGGTGGCTTTGATGCATGCGGATGCGGATGCGCCACCGGCTGCGCGGGTGCGCGAGGCGGGGGCTGTGATCATTTGCAAAACGACGATGCCGGATTACGGCATGCTGTCCAGTGGCTTGTCGACCTTTCATGCGCTGGCGCGCAACCCGTGGGATGTGAGCAAGACGCCGGGTGGCTCCAGCGCGGGGGCGGGTGCGGCGGCTGCTGCGGGGTATGGGCCGCTGCATATTGGGACGGACATTGGCGGCTCGTTGCGGCTGCCTGCGGGCTGGTGCGGCATTTTCAGTTTGAAGCCGAGCCTGGGCCGCATTCCGGTTGACCCGCCTTATACCGGGCGTGCGGCGGGGCCGATGACGCGCACCGTGGCGGACTCGGCACTGATGATGCAGGTGCTATCGCTGCCCGATGCGCGGGACAGCATGAGCTTGCCGCATCAAGCGTTGGCCTGGGATGACTTTGATGCGGGCACACGCGTCTTGAAGGGTCTGAAGATTGGTCTGCTGCTGGATGCGGGTTGCGGGTTGGCGGTTGAGCCCGAAGTGCGTGCGGCGATTGAGGCCGCCGCCAAACTGTTTGAGCAAGCGGGGGCCATCATTGAGCCGATGGCGCCATTCATGACACCTGCGATGCTTGATGGCATGGATCACGCTTGGCGAATGCGCTGTTACGTTGATCTGGCTGCGCTGCCCGTTGAGCGGCGGTCAAAAGTGTTGCCCTATATCGGTCAATGGGCCAACAGCGCCGCCAGCATGACCGGGCCACAGGTGTTTGTGGCGAACAGCCAATTCCACGCGACGCGCCTGGCGGCTGTGAAGGCGTGCAGTGCTTATGACTACGTCATATCGCCGACGTCGCCCTTGCCTGCGTTTGCCGCCGAGCTGCCATCGCCCACCAACGACCCGCTGCACGGGCTGGAGCACATCGGCTTCACGGTGCCCTACAACATGTCGGAGCAACCCGCCGCGTCAATCAACTGCGGCTACACCGAGGGTGGTCTGCCGATTGGTCTGCAAATTGCGGGTAAGCGGTTTGACGATTTGGGCGTGCTGCAAGTGAGCCGTGCCTTCGAACTCATACGTGCTGGCCAAAGACCTTGGCCCCAACCGCCCTCTGTGCCGGGCTTTTGACTCAGACTTTCTCGTCTCATGCTGACTGACACGCTGGGCAACCCCGTCACGCTGCAAGATGCCAGCAGCCTCGGCGCGGTGAACGATTTTGTCGAGGGCTTCATCGCCTGCGAAGCCCGCGCGGTGAATGTACTGCGGATATCAGAAGCCGATCACAGCCCGTTGGTGCAAGCCTATTGCGCGGCTTTGCACATGTTTGCGGAGTCGCGCGATGCAGCCTCCAATGCACGTCCGTTCATTGATCGCGCACTGGCCGTATCAACCCAGGCCACCGCGCGCGAGCAGCGATTCGTGGCGTGCGTTGAAGCCTGGGTGAATGGCGACATCACGCATGCCGCGAAGTTGCATGAAGAGCAGGCCCGCGAGTTCCCGCGTGATCTGGTGTCGATCAAGCTGGGGCAATATCACCGGTTCAATTTGGGCGACGCACCCGGCATGCTGCGCCTGGCGCTGGCTGCGCTGCCGCATGCCGGCGATGTGGCCTATCTGCACGGCATGGCGGCGTTTGCGTGGGAGCAATGCCATCTGCTGGATCAGGCTGAGATCGCTGCGCGCAGAGGCATTCAGATATGCCGCAAAGAACCTTGGGCACACCACGCGCTGGCACATGTGATGCTGACGCAGGGGCGCATCAGCGAAGGCCAGGCCTTCATGAACGAAGTGAGCGACACCTGGACGGGGCTGAACTCTTTCATGGTCACCCACAACTGGTGGCACCAGGCGCTGTTCGGGCTGGAGCTGGGCCAGCATGATGCCGTGCTGAGCCTTTATGACGGGCGGGTGTGGGGCGTGGCCAAAGACTATTCCCAGGATCAGGTCAATGCGGTGTCGCTGCTGGCGCGGCTGGAGTTGTGCGGCGTGGATGTGGGCGTGCGATGGCGCGAGCTTGGGTTGTATCTGAAGACGCGTGTTAACGACCACGTGCTGCCGTTTCTGGATTTGCATTACTTGTACGGATTGGCGCGTGCAGACTTGCCCGAAGCCGTTGAGTTGATGCGCAGTTTGCAAGATCATGCAGAGGCCACAGTTGAATCCGCGCCCATGTGGGAGCAAGTGGCGCTGCCTGCGGCCCAAGGCCTGCTGGCCCATACGCAGGGCGATTTTGCGCGCGCCGCAATGCTGCTCGCGCAGACCCTGCCACGGCTTGCCGCAATTGGCGGCAGCCATGCCCAGCGCGATTGGTTTGATCAGATTTACCTGGATTCGCTGATGCGATCCGGGCAGTGGGCGTCTGCCCAGCAAATAGTGCAGCAGCGTTTGCGTGGGCACCCAGAGTCAGTGCGGATGAAACGCCAGGGTGAGCGGATTTACGCCTCTCTTGGGCTGCCAACAGCCGTGGCCAGCTTGACCTGATCGTAGATTGGTTGCTCGGGCATGTTGTTCAGATGCCCCGTATCAGCCCAGTCGGTGATCTCGAACTTCAAGCCGCCCGTGCGCTCAAAACTGCGCACGCGGTTGATGCCGCCATTGGGAATC
>JANOTE010000119.1:0-1682 GCA_031416195.1 Rhodoferax sp. | reverse complement strand
GAGCGCGACTACCCTCTGCATGTGGCGGGCACGGCGCTGGTCAACCCCGACTTCGCCGCGCTGGCGCGGGCTTACGGCTACGTGGGGGTGAAGATCACCAAGACGGCGCAGTTTGAGGCTGAGTTGCTGGCGGCGCTTGAACGCAAGCAAGGGACTCTGATCGAGGTGATGCTCGACCCGGAGGTGATCACTACGCGAGGGACGCTGGCTGCGATTACGCTGGCTGCGCAAAGTAGGGCCAGATAGGGCGCAGTAGGGCGCAATAGCGGTAGCGTGTCAGGCCCTGTCAATTGCCCACCCGCCTGCCTACGCCACGAAGGACGATAATTTGGCGACCAACCCTGCATATTGTTCAATTCAATGCCAAACATCATGATGAATCGCAGTTACCTCTTTGTCCCTGGCGACCGTCCCGAACGTTTTGACAAAGCGTTGGCCAGCGGCGCGCATGCTGTCATCCTCGACCTGGAAGATGCCGTGGCACCTGCGCACAAGCTGCAGGCCCGCGCTGCAATTCGGGAGTGGCTCCTGCAGACAACAGCCCGGGTGTGGGTGCGCGTGAATTCGGCAGATACGGATTGGCATGCGCAAGACTGCGCGCTGCTTGAGTCGACAGCGGTGTGCGGCGTGATGGTGCCCAAAGCTCAGGACGCTTCGGCGCTTGCCCGCTTGGCGGGTGTGCTACGGCCAGACCAATCAATCATTCCGCTTGTCGAATCGGTGGCGGGCTGGTTCGGCGCACTGGCGTTGGCCAAGGTTCCGCAGGTACACCGCCTGGCTTTCGGCTCGATGGACTTCATGGTCGATTCTGGTATTCAGGGCGACGGCGAAGAACTCGATGCCATCCGCACTCAACTGGTACTGGTGTCGCGCTTGGCCGGGGTGGAGTCTCCGATAGATGGTGTTTCACTTGCCATCGACAACGCCCAGCAACTGCAGGCAGACGTGTACCGTTCACGCCGCTATGGCTTTGGCGCCAAGCTGTGCATTCATCCTAAGCAGATCGCGCTCGTACATGGCGGCTTTGCCCCAACGCAACTTGAAAGCGACTGGGCGCGCCGGGTGCTGGCCGCTATGGCCGCTGGCCCGCTGGGTGCCATTACAGTGGATGGCAAGCTGGTCGATAAGCCGATTGCCATGCGGGCTCAATCCATCCTTGATGAAACACCCATGCCGGATGGCACGTTGGCGGTGTAGGCGGCCAAGACAGATTACTTTCGAGCGTAGAACGGTTGATCAAGCGCTACGGGGCAGCCGGAGAAAGGTCATTCGTTGATAATCGATGGTGGCTGAAACACGCAGCTTCCTTCGATTACGGTAGAGAGCCGGTTGCCCAAATTCAAATGGCGCGGCATCTGCACTCGACTTAGTATTCATCGTCTGTCCGTTTGTGAGCTAGGCTCGGCAGCTCATGCAAATCAAAGGAAAAAATGCAAAAAACCTACACCAAACGTCTTGGCATACTGAGAAAAAAAGACGGTATCACCCACGTGCAATTCGTTGACCACTGGCTCAACAAGCATGCGCCACTGTGCGTCAAGTTGCCCGGCCTGCGCCGTTACTCCGTCAATTTGGTGGATCGCCAACGCTTCCCCAATTTCGACTATGACGGATTCTCCGAATTATGGTTTGATTCCGAAGAAGCGCTGGTTGCTTCGCTTCAAGGCCCTGAGGGCAAGACG
>JANOTE010000118.1:0-12491 GCA_031416195.1 Rhodoferax sp. | reverse complement strand
TTTCATGATCTGACCCACCAGCGCGTTCAGCGCCTTGCCGTTCCCGGCTTTGTATTCGGCAACGTTTTTGGGGTTGACGGCAATTACGTCGCTGACGATTTTTTCCAAGGCGTCTGAGTCATTCATTTGCTTGAGGCCTTTGGATTCAATGATTGAATCCACATAGGCCAGTGCAGTATCGAACATCGTCCCTGGCGAATGCCTTAGTTCGGTGAAGACCGCTTTCGCGGCAGAGCTGGAAATAGTGTCGTCAGCAATGCGAACGATCAAGGCACCCAAATTGCGCGCCGGAACGAACTCTGTGAACTCCTCGAACGTGTAATCGCCCACTGCATTCAACCACTTGGATATTTCTCCTAAGATCCAATTGCTGACCAATTTGGGCTGAGCGCAGTCTTTAGTAGCAGCCTCGAAGTAGGAGGCCATCGAACGACTTTGCGTCAACCCTGCCGCGTCGTATTCAGACAGCCCGTGCTCGGTTATAAATCGCTGCGCCATCACACGCGGCAACTCCGTCATCTCGGCGCGAATCTTCTCGACCCAATCCTTTTCAATCACCAGCGGTGGCAAATCCGGGTCCGGGAAATAGCGGTAATCCGCCGCATCTTCCTTGGTGCGCATCGCACGCGTCTCGCCCGTATCCGAGTTGAACAGCACGGTCGCCTGTTGAATCGCACGCCCTTCTTCAATCTCTTCGATCTGCCAACGCACTTCATAGTCAATTGCTTGCTGCATGAATTTGAAACTGTTGAGGTTCTTGATCTCGCGCCGTGTGCCCAATTCAGCGCCCGGCTTGCGTACCGACACGTTGGCATCACAGCGAAACGAGCCCTCTTGCATATTGCCGTCGCAAATGCCAATCCAGGTGACGATCTTGTGCAGCTCTTTGGCGTAGGCCACCGCCTCGGCGCTGGAACGCTTTTCGGGTTCGGTGACGATCTCGAGCAGCGGCGTGCCAGCACGGTTTAAATCAATGCCACTTTGGCCGCCGCCACCAAAAGTCGAATCTTCGTGCAGGGACTTGCCCGCGTCTTCTTCCAAATGCGCACGCACCAGGCGCACCGACATCTTTTTTTTGTCGCCCAAAAAGAACTCTATCTGTCCGCCCTGCACGACCGGAATCTCAAACTGGCTGATTTGATAGCCCTTGGGCAAATCCGGGTAGAAATAATTCTTGCGCGCAAATACGCTGAGCGGTGCTATGTGCGCACCAATCGCCAGTCCAAACTGGATGGCCCGCTCAACCGCACCCTTGTTCATCACCGGCAGCGTGCCCGGCAGCGCCAGATCCACCGCGCAAGCCTGAGTGTTGGGTTCCGCGCCAAACGCGGTCGAAGCACGGCTGAAAATTTTGCTCTGCGTAGAGAGCTGGGTGTGGGTTTCGAAGCCGATGACGACTTCGTAGCCTTGGATTAATTTGCTCATGGATGACTTGTTTTAGTGGGTTCCGCGAAATTAAGGACAGCGTTCATCGCAACACCCAAGTCCCGCTGCTTTTGACAGCGTCGTACATGGCATCAGGTGCCAGATCAAGGTCGCCTGGCCACGTAACTGCTCCATGCTCCACCCTGGCCTGCGCAAAAAAACAGAACACTTTCAGCGGTTCAAAAACACCTGTCATATGCGAGGGCAGCAGGCGGACATCACCCGTCACACCGTCGGCAAATTCAACCCGCAGGGTTGACGAGTCTGTTACCTTGACTGCCACGACTGGCGGCGAACAGGGCTCTAATCCAACGGCAATATCTTTTTCGGTTGCTGTTTCAATTCGCATAGTTGCCAATCCTCCTTCAATTCGTCTCTGTGCAAGGCAGCCCACTCAAGCACCAAGGCATGGGCGCGGCGCGGTAGGGAGCCTTTGATCAACTCCAGCGTCTCAATGGCGTACTGGGCCCGATATTCCGCGTAATCTACATGGAAATGTGGCGGAGCATGGTCGTCCCAGTACATCCGAATAATGATGCCGTAAAACGTGCAAATGGTGGGCATATCAGGCCTCTGCCGGTTTGCGCGCGTGCCAATCAGTCGCCTGCTGAAATCGATGCGCCGCATTGAGCAACTTGCCCTCTTGCAGGTAGTTGCCGATTAGTTGCAAACCCACCGGCATACCACCTTGGCCAAAGCCTGCGGGCAGGCTCATGCCGGGCAGGCCTGCGAGAGAGGCGGGCAGGGTATAAATGTCGGCCAGATAGCTGGCGACCGGGTCGTCGGACTTTTCACCGATCTTCCAGGCGACCGTGGGAGCCGCAGGCCCGGCGATCACATCGCACTGTTTGAATGCGCTTTGAAAATCATCGGCAATCATTCGGCGGATTTTTTGGGCTTGCAGGTAATAGGCATCGTAGTAGCCGTGGCTGAGCACATAGGCTCCAATCATGATTCTGCGTTTTACCTCATCGCCAAAACCTTCGGCGCGGGTTTTTTTGTACATGTCGGCGAGATCGGAATAGTCAGCCGCGCGATGACCGAATTTCACGCCATCAAAACGGCTCAGGTGGCTCGACGCTTCCGCCGGGGCGATGATGTAATACACCGGGATCGACAGCTTGGTGCGCGGCAGGGATACGCCGACCAGTTTGGCACCGAGTTTCTCGTATTCTTTGAGCGCCGCGTCGATGGCGCTGCGCACATCATCAGCCAGCCCGTCGCCAAAAAATTCGTTGGGGATGCCGATGCGCAAACCATTAATCGAATCGTTCAAGCCGTGCGAGAAATCTTCGGCGGGAACATCAAGCGAGGTTGAATCACGGTCTAAATCAGGCCCGCAAATAGCGCTCAATAGTAAGGCGCAGTCTTCTGCCGTGCGGGTCATCGGGCCGGCTTGATCCAGGCTGGACGCAAACGCGATCATGCCGTAGCGTGAGGCGCGGCCATAAGTGGGCTTGATGCCGGTGATGCCACAGAACGAGGCGGGCTGGCGGAAGGAGCCGCCGGTGTCGGTGCCGGTGGCCGCAGGAGCCAATCGGGCTGCGACCGCCGCAGCACTGCCGCCTGACGAGCCGCCTGGAACGAAGTCTGCACCCCAGGGGTTTTTGACGGGCTTGTAGGCCGAATTTTCATTGGATGAACCCATCGCAAACTCGTCGCAGTTGAGTTTGCCCAGCGTGACAGCACCAGCATCGGCCAATTTGCGCACGACGGTGGCGTCAAACGGCGAACGGTATCCAGCCAGCATTTTCGACCCGGCGGTGCTGGGGAAGTCTTTCGTGACAAAAATATCTTTATGGGCCAACGGTACGCCCTCCAGCGACCCAGCGCTGCCCGCGTGGAGGCGCGCATCAGCGGCGCGGGCCTGCGCCAAGGTCGCCTCTTCGTTGACGGAGAGGAACGCACCCAAATCTTCATGACGACCCATGCGCGCCAGAAAATGCTGTGCGGTCTCGACGGCAGTCACTTCCTTGCCACGCAGTGCCGCCGCGAGCTGAGTGACGGTCAAATCATGCAACGCGGTCATTCGATCACCCTTGGCACGAGAAACAGGCCGCGATCCACGGCAGGCGCGCTGGTTTGGTTGGCTTCTCGATTGTTGGGCTCGCTAACCCGGTCTTCGCGCAGACGCAACGCAACTTGCGCAACGGTTGCGTACGGATGGGCGAGGGGTTCAATGCCTTGGGTATTGACAGCACGCATTTCTTCAACTAGGTCAAAAAAGCCATTGATTTGGGACAGCATGCGTGTGCTTTCGGCTGGTTTAAGTTCCAGCCGGGCCAGGTTGGCGATTCGGGAAATATCAGAAGATGTCAATGACATGGTGAAAATTGAGGTGAAACTGGGTGTAATTCAAGCGGAATCAGCGTGGGGCGCTCCGGGTGTAACAGGGCGATGGGTTATTATCCCGCCTTTGACGCGCCCTCTGTAAATCCGTTGATTTTGGTGCGCGGTCAACACTTTTGAACTGGTAAAAATGGCGACGGCACGCCGAAGTGCGTGTTGTGCCCGAGAGGATTTTCATGTTTAGCGCATTCCGGCGGTATTTTTCGACCGACCTGGCGATTGACCTTGGCACCGCCAACACCCTGATTTTTGTAAGAGACAAAGGCATTGTTCTGGATGAGCCCTCCGTAGTGGCCATTCGCCACGAGGGTGGCCCCCAGGGCAAAAAGACGATTCAGGCCGTTGGCAAGGAAGCCAAAGCCATGCTGGGCAAGGTACCGGGCAACATTGAAGCGATTCGCCCGATGAAAGATGGGGTGATCGCCGATTTCACGGTCACCGAGCAAATGCTCAAGCAGTTCATCAAAATGGTGCATCCGCGCGGTATTTTTAAGCCCAGCCCGCGCATCATCATTTGCGTGCCCTGCGGCTCCACCCAGGTGGAGCGGCGGGCGATTCGCGAATCTGCGTTAGGCGCGGGTGCCAGCGATGTTTACCTGATTGAAGAGCCGATGGCAGCCGCCATTGGCGCCGGCTTGCCTGTGAGCGAGGCCAGCGGCTCAATGGTGGTGGACATTGGCGGTGGCACCACCGAGGTGGGTGTGATTTCACTCGGCGGCATGGTCTACAAGGGCAGTGTGCAGGTGGGTGGCGACAAATTTGACGAAGCCATCATCAACTACATCCGGCGCAATTACGGCATGCTGATTGGCGAGCCTACGGCGGAAGCCATCAAGAAGAAAATTGGCTCGGCGTTTCCGGGCTCAGAAGTCAAAGAGATGGAAGTGCGGGGCCGCAACCTGTCTGAAGGTGTGCCGCGCAGCTTCACCATCTCCAGCAATGAGATTCTGGAAGCCCTGACAGACCCGCTGAACAACATCGTCTCTGCCGTGAAAAATGCGCTGGAGCAAACGCCGCCCGAGCTCGGTGCTGACATTGCCGACCGCGGCATGATGCTGACGGGCGGCGGCGCGCTATTGCGTGACCTGGATCGCCTGCTGGCCGAAGAAACCGGCCTGCCTGTGCTGGTGGCTGAAGACCCTTTGACCTGCGTCGTGCGCGGTTGCGGCATCGCGCTGGAGCGGATGGACCGCATGGGGTCGATCTTTACCTCTGAATGATCGGCGCCCGATAACGCCTGACGGGCGCTGTAGTGATTTTGACAAGTGACCGTCACTGATTCATTTGTCCGATCCGCCTCACTATGCCATTAGGGACTCTGGATCGAACGCCGCCGCCGTTTTTCCGGCAGGGGCCGTCAGCCATGTCGAAGCTGACGCTGTTCAGCGCCATGGCGCTGTTCCTGATGGTGGCGGACACGCGGTTCCAAGTAACCCAACCTTTGCGCGTCGCGGTGGCCAGTGCCCTTCGGCCGGTGCAGTGGGCAGTGATGCAGCCAATTATCTGGACGCAGGGCGGCGGGCAATACCTTGAATCGCTTCAAACCGCGCAAGCCAACGAGGCGCTGGCACAGCAAAAGATGGGTCTGCTGTCGCAACGCGCCAACCAGGTGGAGCAGCTCACGCTTGAAAACAGCCGCCTGCGCCAGTTGCTGACATTGCGCGAACGCATTGCTGCACCTTCGCAGGCAGCCCAGGTGCTGTATGACGCGGCTGACCCCTACACCCGCAAGGTGATTATCGACAAGGGGCTGACGACTGGCATCAAAGCGGGCTCGCCGGTGATTGATGAGTCGGGCGTGCTGGGCCAAGTCACGCGCGTGTACCCGTATGTCAGCGAGGTCACGCTGGTGACGGATCGCGACCAAGCGATTCCCGTGCTCAACACCCGCACCGGCGTGCGCGGTATCGCCTATGGTGATGGCAGCCTGAGTTCGGGCGCCATGGAGCTACGCTACATGCCGGCCAATGCCGATGTTCAGGTGGGCGACCTGCTCACCACCAGTGGGGTGGATGCGCTTTACCCGCCGGGCTTGCCTGTGGCCCAGGTCGAGCGGGTAGAGCGGCGCTCGGACAGTGCTTTTGCCCGCATCTATTGCAAGCCGATGGCGCAGGCCAGTGCCACGGCCCACGTGATGGTGCTGATGCCGGTTGCGGCACAGGTTGCTGATCGTCCCGCGGCTGATCCGCCGGCTGCTGGCAGCTCCAAAAAGGGGGCGAAAAAATGATCATGCGTCAAGGCCAGCAGCTACTGCTGCCGGCCAACCCCTTGTTTATCTGGAGCAGTTTGATTTTGGCCCTGTCGCTCAACATGCTGCAAAACATGGGGCTGTGGGGTCGCGCTGCCTGGGTGCCTGACATCTTGGCCTTGGTGCTGGTTTTCTGGAGCGTACACCAGCCGCAGCGGGTGGGCATTGGTACCGCTTTCTTCTTTGGCATTGGCATGGATGTACACCAAAGCGCGCTGTTGGGCCAGCACGCGTTGGCCTATACCGTGCTCAGCTTTTTGGCGATTGCCATCCACCGGCGCCTGTTGTGGTTCAGCGTGCCGTCGCAGGCTTTGCAGGTGTTGCCGCTGTTCATCGCCGCGCACGCGATTGAACTGATCGTCCGCATGATTGGCGGCGGCACCTTTCCGGGGGTTTTGATGTTGGTCGCGCCGTTCATTGAAGCGGCGCTGTGGCCGCTGGTCAGCATTTTGCTGCTGGTGCCGCAGCGTCGTTCGCCGAACCCCGATGCCAACCGTCCGTTATGACTGAGCTTAGAAACGTTGAAGCCGACTTGGCGCGATTTCGCGCGCGGATTTTCGTGGCCAGTTTGGCGGTGGTGATGTGTTTTTTGCTGCTGGCGGCGCGACTTGTCTATTTGCAGATCATGCGCCACGAGGACCTGAAAGAGCAGGCCGAAAACAACCGCACCGCGATCGTGCCGATCGTGCCGAACCGGGGCTTGATTCTGGATCGCAACGGCATCCTGCTGGCGACCAATTACTCCGCCTACACGCTGGAGATCACGCCCGCCAAAGTGGCCAATACCGAGCAGACGATTGAGGCGCTGGCCAAGGTGGTGGACATCACACCGCGCGATCGCAAGCGCTTCAAGAAGCTACTGGAAGAGTCGCGCAACTTTGAATCCTTGCCGATTCGCACGCGCCTGACGGATGAAGAAGTGGCCAAATTCGCCGTGCAGCGCTACCGCTTCCCCGGCGTGGACATCAAGGCGCGGTTGTTTCGTAATTACCCATTTGGAGAAACGGCCAGCCATGTGATTGGCTACATTGGGCGCGTCAACCAGGCCGAGAAAAAGTCCATGGACGACTGGTCGGACGAAGACCAGACCAATTACCGGGGCACTGAATACATCGGCAAGCTCGGTGTTGAGCAGAGTTTTGAGTCCACACTGCACGGCATCACCGGCGTTGATTCAATGGAAACCTCAGCCGGTGGGCGGGCGGTACGCAAGCTGGCCAGCAGCCCATCCACACCGGGCAACACCGTCAAGCTGTCCATCGACATCAAGCTGCAAAAGATGGTGGAAGACCTGTTTGGCGAGCGGCGTGGCGCGCTGGTGGCGATCGAGCCCAAAACCGGCGAGGTGCTGGCGTTTGTGAGCAAGCCCACGTTTGATCCCAACCTGTTTGTCGAAGGCATTGACACCGAGAATTGGCAAGCCCTGAACGAGTCGCTTGACAAACCACTGCTGAACCGTGCCCTGCGTGGCACCTACCCGCCGGGCTCCACCTACAAGCCCTTCATGTCGCTGATTGCGCTGGAAACCGGCGCGCGCACGCCGGAGCAAAGCATCAGCGACCCGGGCTACTTCATGTTGGGTGGCCACCGCTTTCGCGACGACAAGGAGGGCGGGCACGGCAGTGTCAACATGTACCGCTCCATCGTCCAGTCGTGCGACACCTACTACTATATTTTGGCCAACGACCTGACCGTGGACGTGATGCATGCGCAGCTCAAGCGGCTCGGATTTGGGGAGCTGACGGGCATTGACATCCAGGGCGAAGTGCGCGGCCTGCTGCCCTCGACCGACTGGAAAAAGCGGGCCTTCAAGCGCGCCGATCAGCAAAAGTGGTATTTGGGCGAAACCATCTCGCTGGGCATTGGCCAGGGCTACAACAACTTCACCATGCTGCAACTGGCCTCGGCCACTGCCACGCTCGCCAACAACGGCATCAAGATGAAGCCGCACCTGGTCAAGGAGGTGGTCGATGTGATGACCAAGGCTCCGACCACCACTACGCGAGAGGCGGCGGGCGAGTCGGTTGCCAAGCCTGCCAACATTGATGTCATCCGCGCCGCCATGGTCGGCGTGAACGTGGAGGGCACGGGAGCCAACGCCTTCAGGGGCGCAGGTTATGCCAGTGGCGGGAAAACCGGCACTTCACAGGTGATCGCGATCAAGCAGGGCGAGAAGTACGATGCCAAAAAGATTGATGAACGCCACCGCGACCACGCCCTGTTCGTCGCCTTCGCACCGGCTGAAAACCCGACCATTGCACTGGCCGTCATTGTGGAAAACGCAGGTTTTGGCGGTGCCAATTCGGCCCCGATTGCGCGGCGCGTGTTTGACTATTGGCTGTTGAATCAATACCCCAGCCCCGAAGACATGGTTGCGGTGCAAAAAGGGCAGGCCTACGCGCCGATTGGCAAACCGATCCCAGCAGCGCAGATGCCTTGGCCACCTGGAGCGGCTGCCACAACCGCTGCGCCACCGACGCTCGCCGCCTCGGTATCCGCGAAACCGCGATAGCCAAAGGCGGATGATTTGGTATATCGGGAACAATTGAAATTGTTGCTATATATATAATAGCTTATCGCGATTATTATTCGGGAGCCAAATGCCTCTTTTATCCATCAAATGAGCTTGTGTTGCCGTTTTGACGTAAAAATTAACTCAGAGGTTAATTTTTAAACCGAAAGCACCGTCATTTCATCTCAAAAAAAATCGCCAGGGTCACTGGCGATTTTTTCGAGCGCATCGGTTGCGGCTGCGCGCTGGTCTGGCATGATGTGTTTTTGTGAGGCGCAAATTGTCTCCTGGGCCTTTCTTGCGCACAAGGCTTGTGGCCCGCTCGCGAGTAGCCAAAGTGTAGAACCGCACCAAAGTTGCCGCATCAGGACTTACCCTTCAGACTGGCTTATCTGTCAAGTCGCGCATCCTCAAAAATCCATTGCGCCGCTTTTTCCGCAATCATCAGCGTGGGCGAGTTGGTGTTGCCGCTGGTAATCGTGGGCATCACACCGGCATCGACCACGCGCAGGCCTGCAATCAGGCCATTTTTGCCGCGCACACGCAGGCGTGAATCGACCACCGCCATCGGGTCGTCCAAATGGCCCATCTTGGTGGTGCCCACGGGGTGAAAAATGGTGGTGGCGATGTCACCCGCCAGTTTGGCCAGTTCGTCATCGGTTTGAAATTGCGTGCCAGGCTTCCATTCGACCGGCTTGTACTTCGCCAAGGCGGGTTGCGCCACGATGTTGCGCGTGACCCGCAGCGAGTCGGCGGCGACTTTGCGGTCTGCGTCAGTGCTGAGGTAATTGGGTGCGATGGCAGGCGCGTCTTCAAACCGGGGGCTTTTGATCTGCACTGTGCCCCGGCTGGTGGGGTTCAGGTTGCATACGCTGGCGGTGAAAGCGTTGACGCTGTGCAGGGGCTCGCCGAAGGCATCCAGGCTCAAAGGCTGCACGTGGTACTCGATATTCGGATAGGGCTGGCTCAAGTCGCTGCGCGTAAAGGCCCCCAACTGGCTGGGGGCCATGCTCATCGGGCCGCTGCGTTTGAACGCGTATTCCAGGCCAATCATCGCCTTGCCCCACAGGTTGTTGGCCATGGTGTTCAGGGTTTTAACGTCGTTCACTTTGAACACCGCACGAATCTGTAGATGATCGGACAAGTTAGCGCCCACACCTGGCGCGTCAACTGCGACATCGACCCCGTGTTTTTGCAAAAGCGCCGCAGGGCCTACGCCCGAGAGCTGCAATATCTGCGGCGATGCCACACTGCCGGCGCACAGCAGCACCTCGCGCGAGGCCGTCGCGGTCACCATTTCATGGCTGGCCCAGACTTGCGCGCCGGTACACACCTGGCTGCCATCGGAGCGGGTTTCAATGATCAGTTTGGCCACCTGGGCCGATGTCCACATCTCAAAGTTGGGCCTTGCGTAACAGGTGGGTCGCAAAAACGCTTTGGCCGTGTTCCAGCGCCAGCCGGCTTTTTGGTTAACTTCAAAATAGCCCACGCCCTCGTTGCTGCCCCGGTTGAAATCGTCACTGGCGGGGATACCGGCTTGCTGTGCGGCCTGTGCAAACGCATCCAGCACGTCCCAGCGCAGCCGCTGTTTTTCGATGCGCCACTCGCCGCCCGCGTTGCGGCCCCGCAGCAGTTTTTTATAGGGTGTATCAGCCGTTGCCATCAATTCCGGTGCCGTGCCACCCGCGCCGTGGAAAGCATCAGCACCTTTGTAATGGTCTTCATGCAGCTTGAAATACGGCAGCGCGTTGTCCCAGCGCCAAGCCGCATCGCCTGTGAGTTCGGCCCAGTGGTCATAGTCACGTGCCTGCCCGCGCATGTAAATCATGCCGTTGATGCTGCTGCACCCGCCCAGGGTTTTGCCACGCGGGTAGCGCAACGCTCGCCCATTCAGGCCGGCTTCAGGCTCGGTGTTGTAGAGCCAGTCGGTACGCGGGTTGCCAATGCAATAAAGATAGCCCACAGGGATGTGAATCCAGTGGTAGTCGTCTTTGCGCCCTGCTTCAATCAGCAGCACTCGTTTGGTCGCATCGGCGCTCAGGCGGTTGGCCAGCAGGCAGCCGGCGGTGCCTGCGCCGATGATGATGTAGTCGAAAGTGGTGTCAGTCATTGGACATGGTTAGGAGTTGAGGGCGATCCAGTCTTGCACACCGCTGACGACGCACAAGCCTTCAATGCGCTTGAAATGAGCGTCTAAAGTCAACAAAGGGCAGTTGTGCTCTTTCGCGGCGGCGGCAATCCAAAGATCATTGGTGGGTACCGGCATGCCGACCAGGCGCAACCGGTAGCTCATCAGGGCGTACTCCCGGCTGGTAGATGCACCTACCGTCGCGACAGAAACATTGGGTGATTCCAAAAACTGTTCCAACATCAATTCATTGGCGACATTCCGGTTGCGATTGACAAATCCAAACCGCAATTCCCCCAGTACGACAGCCGGTATCCAAATATGACTTGCCCCGCGGATGATCGACAGCATTTCAGCATTGCTTTTTCGGTAGGCACTGTACGTATTGGTATCCAGACATAGTGGCTTCATTTCCACATTTCCGGGTCAATTTCCCGGGTGCTTTTCGTCGCCTCCATAAACTCATCTTCGTCGGCTTGCGTCCATCCACCGGCGTACTTGCCCAAGTCGTTGCGGGGTCGAAGGCACTCGTGCGCGTATTGCATATCCGGCTTGGGCAACGGCGCGGGCCGCAAAGCGGATTCAATCAACTGGTGCAAGAAGCGATTCACGCTAACGTCGCGCCGTTTCGCTTCGCGCTTGAGTTGGGCGGCGAGCTGATCGTCCAGGTCGCGAATAATAAGAGTGCTCATGGAATTCTCCCACGCCAAAATCTTTATGATAGCGCGATATCACACACTGATTATTGCTTGCCGGGAAGGCTAGCAAACTTCACAATGAAGCCTTGATAAACCCATGTTTTGCCTGTAAAACGTATTAATTTTTTCAAAGATGCTGACGTATGAGTGATTCAAACGAGGGGTCGGCGGGCCACTGGGTGGACGTAGCCGCGCATGACCAGTTAGACCCGGACTTTCCACTGGGCGTGGAGGTCAACGGCCAGAAGATTGGCGTGTACGTCATTGACGACCAAGTCCACGCGGTGGAAGACGTGTGTCCGCATGCCTATGCGCTTTTGTCGCAGGGGTTTGTCGAAAACGGGCGGATTGAATGCCCGCTGCACGGCGCGCAGTTTGAGATTACGACAGGCAAATGTCACACCGAAATTGGCGGTCGCGACCTGGACTGCTTTGCCGTGCGCGTGCAGGACGGTCGCGTTGCGATATGGATCATGTCGCAACGGGTGTAGCCCCGGCTTGCGAAAATTAACCCCCCATCAGTGGACAACTACCGGATTTTGAGCCAGCTCCGCATATTGCTCCAGCGTGTCTTCCACTTCTTCCTGCGTCGGGGTTTTTAGCTGCCAGGCTGAGATGTGCTGCTGGAACAGCTCGGCCCAGGAGCCATCGAGGTAGACCTCTTTGCCGCTGCGTTTGTCAATGATCTCAAAACCGTGGCGCATCAACTGGGGCGTGGGCATCGAGCGTCCGGCGGGTGTCGTGGTGGCACCTGCGGGAAGTGTGTTGCTAACTGTGGGCGTTGCGGGGGCGGTCGAGTCCACGATGATGGCATTGGCCAGCATGTGCGTGACGGAGTAAGTTTCAGAATCGTAAAGCGTGTGCATATGAAGCCTCATTTTGACAGCATTGGACTCAAGGAGTCGCGAGCAAGGGTTAACGACTGACGCGTGCGGGCAACGCCGTCCTAAACAAATGGCGACAACTGTGAAAAATTCAAGCTTAGGGTGTTTCAGTGGCGCGCCAAACCTGGTCGGCGTAATCGCCATCCTTCTCGGTCAGTTTGATGCGCGCGGGCAGGTAGGCTAACTGCGGGGCCAGCCACAGCTCCAGCGTCTGGTCGTATTCGCTGCGCGGTTTGCGGGTGAGTTT
>JANOTE010000117.1:0-7033 GCA_031416195.1 Rhodoferax sp. | reverse complement strand
CTAGTTGTGCATGTTATTCGAGAGCCAGATGCCTTTTTGATCAATAATATCATGCAAAAAGACGTTTTTTCCGATAAAATTAACATGTGAGTTAATTTTTAGCTGCGTTGGTCGAAACCTCACGTTCTGGCACCTTGTTGGCCGAGATCGAGTCTGTGGGGGGCAACCACAGTTCGATCACACCTGGCTGTGCCTGCATTGAGCTGGGCAGCTCGCGCAGCCACACCAGGCTTTCATCGGTGGATGTCACCCAGGGCGCGCCCAGGTAGCTCTTGATGGCAATCGCGCATGCCCGCGCCTGGGGGTCGTTGCGGTCATGCAGCAGCAAGGTCGGCTTGGGCCAGGGGACGGGTTTGCGGGCCTGGCGCAACTCAGCGCTGCGGCTGACATTTTCGACCGGGGCCACCATCACCGCGGACTCTGCGGCTGCCTGCAGCTCTTTGCGCAGGCTGCGGGTGTAGATGCGGGAGGTCTCGTCGTAAATATGAATGTACAGCGTCGTGCGCCTGCCGTCTTGCAGGCAGGCTTTCAGGGACTTGAGTTCTACAGCGGCTGGCGTGACGCTGTCGGCAGCAGCTACAGCTGCTGTAGCTGCTGCATCGGCGATACCCGCTGAAGCAGCGTCAGTCGCAAAGGGTGATGCAGCGGCGGAAGTTGATGCAGCGGGAGTCACTGCGCTTTGACGGCTGGTTGGCAACAGCATCTCCCCAAAAACGGGCACGCGAACCTTTGCCGTCTCTCTGGCGCGCTGGCATTTGATGCGGTCAGCACTCGTCTCCACCGAGGGTGTGCCGGAAGTTTTGCTGCCGTTTCTGTTGCCGCGCTCTTCGGCCGATCCGCAGGGTTGCCAATAGTTCAGCAGTGAGCTCTCGGTGGCGCTGGACAGGCGCACGCAAAGGGGCTGGACTTCGAGCTTGCGGGCATTGCAGAGTTCCGTGGTGGCAGGCTGGCCGGGGCAGATGTTTTCGACCTGCTCGACCAGGCGGGTGATGGTGAGTTTGTCAATCTCAGGCAGATTGGGCACGCCACGCAGATCGAGCATTTGCGTGGCCTGCGCGATGACCGCGCGCTTCATCACCGGGCAATCGGGCTTCACGGATTCCAGCGCGGTGTCCAGATCCTTGGTCGCCTCAACGAACCGCGCATGCAGCGCCGTTTGCTGCGTGGCGCTTTCACGCTGCTGCTGTTCCATGATTTGCCAGACTGACAGCAGCACCGTGCCCGAGGCACCCAGTCCAAGCGTGGTAGTGATGGCCGCCGCACGGGCGCTGCGCCGCCAAAGCGGCTCGTTCTTGTTGGGTTGTGCCGATTCTTTGGCGGTGCCTAAGCGTGCCGCGACTTTGAGTGGGTGGCGTGCGGGGCTGCGCCAACCGGGCAACTGCGCCAGCCAACTGTCGTGCAGGGCGCGGCCAAAGTCTTCGCCCAGGCGGTGGTAGCTCTCCCACTGGGCTTCGTCAAACGACTGGTCAGCGGTGGACTCGTGCGGAAAGCTCGGGTGTTTTTGTGCGTAGGCCAGCAGGTCGACATCCAGCGCGTCATGCAGATTGGGCTTAACGACCAACAGCGTGCCTTCAGGCCGATAGGTTTTGCCGGGGTGGCCATTCGCCAAATCGTTTGCATTGGGCGGCCCCGCGCGCTCGCGGTAGCGGATGCGGGCCAACAGCACGCCCCGGCAGGAATGGTTGTTGGCCAGGTGCTCGGGCGAGACCACGGTCAATTCGTTGCTGCCAAGGCTGAACAGGCTGTCTGCCTCGGTGCGGCTGTAAAAATCAATGTCCGCACCAAAATCGATGCGGGCCTTGCGCACCAGGTTTTCAATATCACCAAATTCGTAGTCCGGGTCGCCACTGGCATCAGACAGGATGATGAAGTCCAGCTCGCGCTTGATCAAGGGATAGACCGCGCTGTTCTCGAAATGACCGCCATCGCTCAAATACCACCAAGGTCGGTCCTGACCAAAAAAAGTGGCACTGGCCTCGCAGGTCAGCATCAGCGGTTTGGGCATGAAGCGCCATGAAAGTTGACTCAACCAGCGTAAGCGAACCCGTTCGCGCGGTGCGCGCATCCAGTGGCCCAGGCGCACGCCCAGGAAGTAAATCAGCAGCGCCAGCCCGCGTGAGGTATAGGCACCTGCGCCCGGCGAGGCGGCAGCGCCGGAGACGGCCACCCATCGCCCCAGCGTGCCCGCGTCGTGCGTGGGCTTGAACGCGATGAACTCATCCGGCCCGACCTCAAATCCACGCCAGGTGGCGGTTACTGCGGCGCCCTTGCGGTCGGCGTTGTACAGGCCGCTGTCGTCGTCACGGGTCTGGTTCAGGCAGGTGTTGACCAGGTGAATCGGGCCACCGTGCTCGTCTGGGCGGTACTTGCGCAGGCGCAGGTCATCGCCATCGACCACTTGGGTCACATTGGCATGCAAGGCGGTGCCAGCGTTGCCACCCTGGGTGTGCGCGCTGGGGTTGAAATGCCGACCCTTGTTGCCCACCGCGAGGTAGGCGCGATTCAATCGCGCACGGTAAAAGCTGTGCAGCGACGAGGTGTTGGCCATTTGCGAATTGCCCGCCGTCAACATCACCCACAGCACCCACAGCGCAGCGGGCATGCAGGCACGCAGCCAGGCTGGCATGCCAATCAGCATCTTGAAAGGCTCGGGTGCAAACACGAACCACTGCAGCACGACCAGCCAGCCAGTGGTCAATATCACCATGCCCAGCATGCTGGCACAGCTTAGAATTTGCGGCCACCAATGGCGCGCCTGCGTGGTCGTGTCCGCCGCGATTTTTTGCAGCGGCTGCATCAGCGCTCGAAGGGCAATCAGGGCAACACCGCCTACGCCCACGCCGCTCCATAGCCAGGGCTTTTCGCTGGACACCACCAGCGCTTCTAGCAGCCACCAGCTCAGGCGATCCAGCGCACCGAGCGCCACCAGGCCCAGCGCAATCAACATCGCCCAGCGCAGCATCCGGGTCAGCCAATTGCGCAGCAGGGCCACTTTGAGCCCGTGTGAGCCCTTCAGCAGACCCATGCAGCTACGGGTGGCCAGTTGCCCCAGCACCGTCGAGATCAGCGCCAGCGCGCCGGCAGCAGGCCAGTTCAGGCTTTGGTGCAGTGGGTTGATCGATTTGTCTTGCACCATCAAATGCATCAGGTAGACCGCCGCAGCGCTGAACAACAGCAAAAAAATGATGTCGCCCGCGTTGAGCAGAACCGAGCGGGCTTCGTTGTCCGGCTCATCGCGGGCAGACCAATAGCCTGCCAGCAGGCCCGGTGCCGTCGCTGCCCAGAATGCGGCGGCCACAACCCACCATGGCGTGTGCCACTTTTGCCAATTGGTGGGCTCAAACACCTGGTAGGTGTGCTGCCACAGATGCGGGGCAATGACCAGCAGCCCCAGCGCGATGCAGGCGACCATGAATTCAGCGTGAATGGCGATCCAGGCGCGCAGGAAAGTCACGATGGCGATGCCGATGTCACGCGAGCCAGCGGGTGTCAGGTAGCGGCCATTGCGGCGCAGCCAGGCCAGCACTGGAGAGTTGGATGCCGCCATTAAGCCCTGCGCGCACTTGAGCCCGTAACTGGCCACCAGACGCCCATACATCGCTGCGGTGTAGCCACCCCCGGAGACGCTGGACAAGTAGTCCAACCGCCCCAGAAGCGACTGGCTGGCCAGAGTTTGCGGTGGCGCGTCGCTGTTGATCGGTGCATCTTCCTGCGCGTGTGCCAAGCCGCGCATCAGGCCCAGTGCAAATGTCGCACTGCGCACGCCACCGCCTGAAAGCGCCAGGCCCACGCGCGGCAAATTCAGTTCGCGCGCCGCTCGGGGCGTGGTTGGCCCCAGCGGCAGCGCCAGCACGCAGCGCCTGCGGGCGTCAATCGCGTCCAGCTCGGCTGCGTTCAATGCCGACAGCGTATCGGCCAGTTCGATATCAGCACGCTGCGCTAGTTCCGGTGCGGTTGCGGGTGCGGTCGGCTGGGTGCTCATGGCTGTGCCCTCCCTTGGTTCTCAACAATGCCTGTTGGAGTCCGCGCAATGCTGCGCCGCTAACGGGCTCGCGTCAACGTGAATTTGCACCTTTTTTCCAGCAGGCCGACGTGGTCCGTGGCGCCAGCGCCGTGCTGGTTCGCATCAATGGGGCAGGTTACAACCGATACGCGAAGGTCATCAAGGATTTTGGTATCCAGGCGGATTGAGGCTGGATTGATCTTCGATCAGTCGAATCCCAATACCGCGCGCCGAAGGTCATCCGTCACCTCAGGCATCACGCCAAACCAGGCCGCAAATGCGGGCCGGGCCTGGTGCAGCAGCATCCCCAAGCCGTTGACGGTGGTGTTGCCTCGCAGGCGCGCTTGGGCAAGCAGTGGCGTCTCAAGCGGCGCGTAAATCACGTCACATACATACGCGTGTGCGGGCAGGGCGGTCAACTCCAAGTCCAGCGGCTCTTTGCCCTGCATCCCCAGGCTGGTGGTGTTGACCAGCAGGCTGATGTCGGCCAATGCGCTGTGGCGCTGCGACCAGGGCAGGACGACCACAGGCGCGCCAAACTCCCGCGCCAGCGCCTGCGAGGTCGCCAGCGTGCGGTTGATCAGGCGAATCTCCCTGGCACCGCGATCCGCCAGGCTCAGCACCACCGCGCGCGCAGCACCACCGGCACCCAGCACCGTGATCGGCCCTGCGTCCGCTCGCCAATCAGGTTTGCCGTCGAGCAGCGCTTGAACGAAGCCAAAGCCATCGTTGTTAAAACCTTTGAGCGTGCCATCCGCCTGCACCACCACGGTGTTGATGGCCCCCATGCGCCGTGCGTTGGCATCGACCTCATGCACCAGCTTCAGCGCATCGACCTTGTGCGGCAAAGTGATGTTGCAGCCCTTGAAACCCAATGCGGGCAGGCCCTGCAAAGCTATTTGCAGTTGACCTGGCGCGACCGCCATCGGCAAGTAAGTGCCTTCAATGCCGTGCAGTTTGAGCCAGTGGTTGTGAATGCGCGGCGAGCGGGAGTGATTGATGGGCCAGCCAATCACCCCAGCCAGTGCGAAATTTTGAGTTGTCATGCGCCTATTTTCGCTGAGAGTTGTGGGCTTAAAAGCATCTTAAGCCTACTATGTAACATATAGCAAGCCATACAACTGTTACGGGAGCCAAGGCCTTAGAAGGATCATTATTTCTAGAGCAAAGCGGTCTATCAGGCAAAAATAACGTATTTTTACTACAATTGTAGTAATTTTACCGAAATTGACGATGCAGAAGCCACCGGCGTTTGGTGGCACAATTCCGGCTCTAGTTTTGACATTCGCCCCTTCCCAGGCAGCAGTCGCATCCGCCAATCGGTCAAGCCGTGTCGCGGAAGGTTTATCCACCACTAAAGTTCTCCACAGGGGAACAGAGGTCCGCGTAATCATGAGTCAAGTCCCCCCCGCAGCCAGCGGCCAGAATGGCACGAACTATGGTGCCTACCAGGCCACCACCTATCTCTTTGGCGGCAATGCGCCCTATGTCGAAGAGATGTATGAAAACTACCTGGCCAACCCCGGTAGCGTGCCCGATTCCTGGCGCGATTACTTCGATGCGCTCCAGTACGTTCCGGCCGTAGACGGCAGCAACACCAAAGACGTACCGCATCTGCCGGTCGTCAACGCCTTTGCCGAGCGCGCCAAGCAGGGCGGCACTGCGGTGGTGCTTGCGACCGGTGCCGATTCTGAAATGGGCCGCAAGCGCACAGCAGTGCAGCAGTTGATTGCCGCCTACCGCAACGTCGGCGCACGTTGGGCAGATCTAGACCCGCTCAAGCGTGCCGAGCGCGACAAAATCCCCGAGCTTGAGCCGTCGTTTTACGGCTTCAACGATGCCGATCAAGAGACCGTGTTCAACACCAGCAACACCTTCTTTGGCAAAGAGAGCATGCCGCTGCGCGAGCTACTCAACGCGCTGCATGAAACCTACTGCGGCTCCATTGGCGCGGAATACATGTACATGACCGACCAAAGCCAAAAGCGCTGGTGGCAGCAAAAGCTGGAGTCGGTGCGCAGCAAGCCGCAATTCACCGCGGAGAAAAAGCTGCACATTCTGGATCGCCTCTCGGCCGCTGAAGGCCTGGAGCGCTTTTTGCACACCAAATATGTTGGCCAAAAGCGCTTCTCGTTAGAAGGTGGCGAAAGCTTCATCGCGTCGATGGATGAGCTGATTCAGCGCGGCGGCGCTTTAGGTTTGCAAGAAATCGTCATCGGCATGGCGCACCGAGGACGCCTGAACGTGCTGGTCAACTCGCTGGGCAAGGTGCCTGCCGACCTGTTTGCCGAGTTTGACCACACTGCGCCGGAAGACCTGCCCAGCGGCGACGTGAAGTACCACCAAGGCTTTTCAAGTGACGTGTCAACGCCCGGTGGCCCGGTGCATTTGACCCTGGCCTTCAACCCCTCGCATCTGGAGATCGTCAACCCGGTGGTCGAAGGCTCGGTGCGCGCGCGGATGGATCGCCGGGGCGATACCAAGGGCGATCAGGTGCTGCCTGTGTTGGTGCACGGCGATGCCGCGTTTGCCGGCCAAGGCGTGGTGATGGAGACATTGGCGCTGGCCGAGACGCGCGGCTACTACACCGGCGGCACGGTACACATCGTGATCAACAATCAAATCGGCTTTACCACCAGCGACCCACGCGACAGCCGCTCCACGCTGTACTGCTCTGACGTCGTCAAGATGATTGAAGCCCCGGTGCTGCACGTCAATGGCGACGACCCCGAGGCCGTGGTGCTGGCCACCCAACTGGCGCTGGACTACCGCATGGCGTTCCACAAAGATGTGGTGGTCGACATCATCTGCTTTCGCAAACTTGGCCACAACGAGCAGGACACCCCGGCGCTGACGCAACCGCTGATGTACAAGAAAATCGCCACGCACCCCGGCACACGGCGCCTGTATGCCGACAAACTCTCTGCCCAAGGCATGGGTGCCACGCTGGGCGACGACATGGTGAAAGCCACACGCGCCGCGCTGGATGCGGGCAAGAACACGTTTGACCCCGTCATCACCAACTTCAAG
>JANOTE010000116.1:0-2841 GCA_031416195.1 Rhodoferax sp. | reverse complement strand
AAAACTTATAGTGTTTTAGCCTTCTAGCTCTCGTATGAGATGCATTGACAGCTATATATGTTATAGCAATCGTAGTCGGCTCAAATGCCGCTTGGCATCACCTCTTTGCGGCATCACCCACTTCCCATTGCCTTTTAGCCCTCAGCACGGCATTGGGATAAGGCGCTTTGCCGCGAGAGCCGTTGTAGCGGCCCAGCGCCAGAAACAAGTCGCCTTTTTCACGATCCAGGTAGTGGCGCATGATGACGCAGCCGAAGCGCAGGTTGGTCTGCATGTGGAACAGCTTCGCGGCATCGCCATCGGCCAAAACCCGCGTCCAAAACGGCATCACCTGCATGTAGCCGCGCGCGCCTACCGGGCTCACAGCGAATTTACGAAACGCGCTCTCGACCTGAATCAGGCCCAGCACCAGCGCCACATCCAGCCCCGCGCGGCGAGCCTCGTACCAGACGGTTTGCAAAAATTCTCTGCGGGCATCGCTGTCAGGCTTTTTCTTGCGCAGTCGCTCGCTTTGAGCGACCAGCCAGCGGATGTAGATCAGGCGGGATTCGGTGTTGTTGAACTCAGGGATGGGCGGCGCGCTGTTGGTAATGGCGGAGCTTAAGGCGCTGCGCACCGAGTCCACCAGCGGTTCCTCAAGCTGACCCCCGGCGCAAGATTGCTCTGAAAACAGCAGCGAACCAAGGCCAATCAACGATAGCTGAAGGCCCTTTCGTCGCGATGTGAGGGCATCAGGAACAACCAAAACGTTCATGCTGCCAGTTTAGCGATCACCCACTTCGCGATGTCAGCCAGGGCCACCTTGCTGGATTCGGCTTCACGGCGGTGCTGATATTCAACCTGGCCTTCCTTCAGGGTGCGGTCGCCAATCGTGATGCGATGCGGCACGCCGATCAACTCCCAGTCGGCAAACATCGCGCCGGGGCGCTCGTTGCGATCATCCAGAATCACATCGACACCGGCGGCGATCAAGTCGGCGTAGAGTTTGTCAGACGCGGCTTTCACCTCGGGGAAGCGGTCTGGCGAGATCGGGCACAGCACCACGGTGAACGGTGCCAGCGCGTCGGGCCAGATGATGCCTTTGTCGTCATGGTTTTGCTCAATGGCAGCCGCAGGCAGGCGGGTGATGCCAATGCCGTAACAGCCCATTTCCATGAACTGCGGCTTGCCGTTGATATCAAGAAAAATCGCGTTCATTGCCTTGCTGTACTTGGTGCCGAGGTAGAACACGTGGCCGACTTCGATGCCGCGCTCAATCGCCAGCATGCCTTTGCCGTCTGGCGAGGTATCGCCTGCGACGACGTTACGGATGTCGGCGATCAACGCGGGCTCGGGCAGGTCGCGACCCCAATTCACGCCCGTCATGTGAAAGTCTGGCGCATTGGCACCGCAAATCCAGTTGGACATGGCGGCGACTTCGCGGTCCACCATCACATTCACAGGTTTCAGCATGCCGATGGGGCCGAGGTAGCCGGGCTTGGTGCCGAAGTGATCTTCAATTTCAGGAACCGTGGCAAAGCGGAAATCTGCCAACCCAGGCAGCTTGCCGACCTTGATCTCATTCATGTCGTGATCGCCGCGCAGCAGCAGCAGCCACACGGTAGTTTTGACGACTTCACCTTTATCATTTTTTTGATCTGTCGCCAGCACCAACGACTTCACCGTGATTTGCAGCGGCACGCTGAGCAGTTCGGCAACGTCCGCGCAAGTGGCCTTACCGGGCGTCGGCGTTTTGACCATAGATTGCGTCGCCGCCCCGCGTGCGCCTGATGGAGCCAACGCCTCGGCCTTCTCCATATTGGCCGCGTAGTCGCTCGTGGGGCAGTAAACAATCGCGTCTTCGCCCGTGGCGGCAATCACCTGAAACTCCTCGCTCAAGTCGCCGCCAATCGCACCGCTGTCTGCCGCAACCGCGCGGTAGCTCAGGCCAAAGCGGTCAAAAATTTTGCGATAGGCACCGGCCATTACTTGGTAGCTGGCTTTGGCGGCATCCATGTCGCGGTCAAAGCTGTAGGCATCTTTCATGATGAACTCGCGCGAGCGCATCACGCCAAAGCGCGGGCGGCGCTCATCACGGAACTTGGTCTGGATATGGTAGAAATTGCGCGGCATCTGCTTGTAGCTTTTGATCTCCTGGCGGGCGACATCGGTCACCACCTCTTCGCTGGTGGGCTGGATGATGAAGTCGCGGCCATGGCGGTCTTTCAGACGCAGCAGCTCGGGGCCCATCTTCTCGAAGCGACCCGTCTCCTGCCAGACTTCTGCGGGTTGAACGACGGGCATCAGCATCTCCACGGCACCGGCGCGGTTCATTTCCTCACGCACGATGGCCTCCACCTTGCGCACCACGCGCAGGCCCATGGGCATGTAGGTGTAAATGCCCGCGCCGAGCTTCTTGATCAGGCCCGCGCGCATCATCAGTTTGTGGCTGACCACTTCGGCATCAGCAGGGGCCTCTTTTTGCGTTGAGATAAAAAATTGAGAGGCTTTCATGGGGTCATTTCAATCACAAAAAAAATAGCAAGTAGATGAATAAATCGGGGGAGTGAATCGGGAGTAGAGCGGGGGTAAATCGTAACTTCAGCCGTCAAATCACTTGATGCACCGCGCGCGCTGTGCATAATGGAAGCAGTTTAAAAAATTGGGGTTTGATTATGCTTGACCGTGTCGGTTTTCGGCCCAATGTCGGCTTCGTCTTGCTCATCCAGAAAAATCTTGTGTTCTGGGGCAAGCGGATTCGTACCCACTCGTGGCAGTTTCCACAGGGTGGCATTGATCGGGGTGAAACCCCCGAGCAGGCCATGTTCCGGGAGCTGCATGAAGAAGTGGGGCTCCAGCCGG
>JANOTE010000115.1:0-2175 GCA_031416195.1 Rhodoferax sp. | reverse complement strand
GCTCCGGGTTTGGCGGTGGCGCGACGAGGTCAACATTCGGATCCTTGACTGGCACCGCTGCCAATGTGGCAGGGCGTACGGCAGGCAATACCGCCACCCAACCGGGCGCAGGATTGACGGCGCTCATCCTCAATACTGGCCTGCGGGTCATGGCCGATGACATTAACAATGCCGTGCTGGTCTACGGCACTCGGGGTGAATACGAAAAGGTTGAAGCCACTCTCAAGCGCCTGGACGTTGCGCCAGTGCAGGTGCTGATAGAAGCCAGCATCATCGAAGTCACGCTGAACGACGACCTGAAATACGGCCTGCAATGGCTGTTTGACGACCCGGCTCGCAACGGCGCATCGGGTACCGGCATATTGAGCGGGTCGAGCGGTGCCCTGTTTGGCGCTAGCGGGGGGCTAAATACCGCAGCCTCGGTGTTCGGTGCCACGCCTGCGGGGTTTTCGTACACCTTGCGCAATGCACTGGGCGACGTGCGTGCCGTGCTGAATGCGCTGGCTGAGAAATCGCTGGTCAAAGTCATCTCAAGCCCCTCCCTGATGGTGCTGGACAACCACACGGCCAACATCGCAGTCGGCAACCAGCAGCCGGTTCGGGTGGGCGAAACCACTACCAGCGGCGGCAACGTCACCACCAACATCCAGTACAAAGACACGGGTGTCACTCTGTCGGTAACGCCATCCGTCAACGCGGGCAACATGGTCACCATGCAACTGAACCAGGCCGTGACCGACGTCGGCCAGGTCGATGCTGCCACTGGCCAGCGCAGCTTTTTGCAGCGCCAGTTTGGCAGCAAAGTGGCAGTGCGCTCGGGTGAAACCTTGGTGCTGGGCGGCCTGATCCGCGACAACACCACCGCTGGCAAGTCAGGTTTGCCCGGTCTTCAGGACATCCCTGTTTTTGGCGCCCTGTTTGGCACCAACAACAAAAGCGTCAACCGCACCGAGCTGCTGGTCGTTATCACACCGCGCGTGGTGCGCACCGAGCAGGACGTGCGCCAGTTGGGGCAGGAGCTCAAAGACCGCATGAAAACGCTGTACCCGCCGCTGATGCCCACACCCAGAGTTGACGGTCAAGAGAAAATAGCCTCTCCGCCTGATCGTTAAGGAAACTCTGCATAACCCCCTCAAAGTCGTGCAAGAAGTTTGAATTCGCTATAAAATAAGCAGCATGAACCAAATCGCACTAGGCCTGAAGCTGGACATCAAGAAAACCCGCAAACGCGAATTTCTTGCGCAGATGGAAAAGGTTGTGCCGTGGGACGACTTGGTCGCCCTGATTGGCCCCTACTACCCCGAAGGCAAGAACGGCAGGCCCCCATTCTCCGTGCACAGCATGTTGCGCATCCACTTCCTGCAGCAATGGTTCAGCCTGTCAGACCCGGCCATGGAAGAGGCCTTCTTTGACACCCCGCTGTACAGCGAGTTCGCCCAGCTCCAAGAGTTGGCGCGCCTGCCAGATGAGTCCACCATCCTTCGGTTTGGCAAAACCCCAAGTCCACGCCACCGGCTGAAAAAACACAAGCTGGCAGAACAGATTCTGGCTGTGGTCAACGAGCTGCTTAGTCAGCGTGGCTTGCTTTTGAAGACAGGCACCGTGGTCGATGCCACCCTGATCCCTGCGGCGACCTCCACCAAAAACAAAGACAGAGCGCGCGACCCCGAGATGCATTCGAGTAAAAAGGGCAACCAGTGGCACTTTGGAATGAAAGCGCACATTGGCGCGGATGCCGAGTCAGGCCTGGTGCATACGGTACGCGCCAGCTCGGGCAACGTGCACGACGTGACTGAAGGCAACAGCCTGCTGCACGGGGATGAAACAGTCGCCTTTGGCGATGCGGGTTATCAGGGTGTGGACAAGCGCCCAGACGCCAAGGCAGAAGTCGCCTGGCACATCGCCATGGGCCCGGGCAAACGCCGTGCGCTGAACAAAGGCAATCAAGCCGATGCGCTGATTGACCAGGCGGAGAAGCTCAAGGCAGGGATTCGGGCCAAAGTAGAGCACCCGTTTCGGGTGATCAAGCGCCAGTTTGGTTTTATCAAGGTGCGCTACAAAGGCCTCAAGAAGAATGCGGCCCAGCTCATGACGCTGTTTGCGCTGTCCAATTTATGGATGGTGCGCGGGCACTTGATGCCAGCGATGGGAGTCAAGGGATGAGTGCGCCTGCAA
>JANOTE010000114.1:0-3297 GCA_031416195.1 Rhodoferax sp. | reverse complement strand
CGCCATGAAAATTAACCTATGAGTTAATTTTTAACTGAAAATGGGCCAAAACAGGCAAATTAAATATGTTTTAAGCCTCTAGCCCTCGTATATTATTCACAATATGCTATTATAACAATAGCATTAATGGTTACTTAACCGAAACTCCACCTGTCTCACCAAGCGCAAACCTTCTGAAATCAGCGCTGCCACCGGATTCTGGCACTTTGAGCGTGGCAGCTACAGGCTGCGGCAACGCGGCTACCGCTTTTGGCGCGGGTCGCCCGTCACTTGAAACCAGCCCAATTCGCCCATAATTGAGGGTTGTCCATTTGCAAACGTTTTTACTGATCACATGACCAAACAAACCCTTTCATTCCAGGCTGAAGTTGCCCAACTGCTGCACCTTGTCACCCACTCGCTGTATTCCAACAAGGAGATTTTTCTGCGAGAGTTGATCTCCAACGCGTCGGATGCCTGCGACAAGCTGCGCTACGAGGCCATCAATAACACCAGTCTTTATGAAGACGCACCTAACCTGGAAGTGC
Source organism: Rhodoferax sp. (assembly GCA_031416195.1). GTDB lineage: Bacteria > Pseudomonadota > Gammaproteobacteria > Burkholderiales > Burkholderiaceae_C > JANYCG01. Next base: position 2,770 of record JANOTE010000114.1, on the reverse strand, counting down.
GTGTTTCGTTCGACAAAGCTGCCAAAACCCTGACCATCACCGACAACGGCATCGGCCTGACCCAGCAGGAAGCCATTGACAACCTGGGCACCATCGCCAAGAGCGGCACCAAAGACTTCGTGTCAAAACTCAGCGGCGACCAGAAGGCAGACTCGCAACTGATCGGCCAGTTTGGCGTGGGTTTTTACTCGGGCTTTATCGTCGCCGACAAAATTACCGTGGAATCACGCCGCGCTGGCACGCCCGTTGCCGAAGGCGTGCGCTGGGTCAGTGACGGTGGAGCCAGCGGTGGCGGTGCGTTTGAGGTGGAAAACATCACCCGCGAACAACGCGGCACCAGCGTCACGTTGCACCTTCGGGACGATGCGCAAGACTACGCCAGCGCCTGGAAGGTCAAGGGCATCATCAACAAATATTCGGATCACATCAGCCTGCCCATTCTGATGGAAAAAGAAGAGTGGAAAGATGGCGAGCTGATCGACCCGAAAGACGACAACGGCGGTCGCCAACCGGGTGGGATGGTCAACACCGGCGAGTGGGAAACCGTCAACAAAGCCAGCGCGATCTGGACGCGGGCCAAAAAAGACATCACGCAGGAGCAGTACAACGAGTTCTATAAGAACATCAGCCACGACTTTGCCGAGCCACTGGCGCACACCCATAACCGTGTGGAAGGCAGCACGGAGTACACGCAGTTGCTCTACATCCCGAGCAAAGCGCCGATGGATTTGTACAACCGCGAGAAGTCAGCGGGCATCAAGCTGTATGTCAAACGCGTCTTCATCATGGACGATGCCCAGGCGCTCTTGCCCACCTACTTGCGCTTCGTCAAAGGCGTGGTCGATTCTGCCGATTTGCCGCTGAACGTCAGCCGCGAGCTGCTGCAGGAAAGCCGCGACGTGAAAGCCATCCGTGAAGGCTGCACGAAGCGCGTGCTGGGCATGCTGGAGGATTTGGCCAAGCAGGACAAAGCGCCAGACGCGTCAGCCGATGGCGTGACCGATGTTGAAACTGTTGAGGAAAAAGCCGAGCGCGAAGCCCAGTCGGGCAAATACTCGACGTTCTATGCTGAGTTCGGTGCCGTGCTCAAAGAAGGCCTGGGTGAAGACTTCGCGAACAAAGACCGCCTGACCAAGCTCCTGAGGTTTGCCAGCAGCACTACTGACACGGTAAGCGTGTCATTCGCCGACTACAAAGCCCGTATGAAGGACGGCCAGGAGTCGAGTTACTACATCACCGCCGACACCCTGGCCGCTGCCAAGAACAGCCCGCAACTTGAAGTCTTCAAGAAAAAGGGCATCGAGGTGCTGCTGATGACGGATCGGGTGGATGAATGGGCGCTGAACTTCGTGCATGATTTTGAGGGTACGCCGCTGCAAAGCGTGGCCAAAGGCGCGGTTGACCTGGGCAAGCTGCAAGACGAGGCTGAAAAGAAAGCCGCTGAAGAGGCTGCTGAGACCTTCAAGCCGCTCTTGGCAAAATTAAAGGAGGCTTTGAAGGACAAAGCTGAAGACGTGCGCGTAACCACCCGTTTGGTCGATTCGCCCGCCTGCCTTGTCGTGAACGACCACGGCATGAGCACCCAAATGGCCCGCATGCTCAAACAAGCGGGACAAAGCGCGCCGGACATCAAGCCCGTGCTGGAAGTCAACGCCGAGCACGCGCTGGTCAAAAAACTGGAGGGCTCGGTGCATTTCGACGACCTGGCCCACATCCTGTTTGATCAGGCGCTGCTGGCCGAAGGCGGCATGCCGGCCGACCCGGCGGCCTATGTCAAGCGGGTCAATGCGTTGCTGGTGTGACCAAGACCGCGTGAAACCTGCATAAAACGTGAAAAGCGACCCGCACGGGTCGTTTTTTTTTCATACGCCGCGCGTTAGACTGCGTGCCGGATGAATGTAGCAAGCCCCCACAACGACCTCTCTGGTACCTCGACCATTGCCAACACCCCAGAAATCGAGCTCGCCTTGAGTGAGCAAAATGCCATGGCACCCGACAATTCACCCGTTTCACCTTTGGCTTATGACGTCACAGTACTGCGCGAGCTGCTGGGCACAGACGAGCCCAATGATGAGATGGAACGCCAGGTGATCGGCGAATTTGTGAAGTCGTGGCCTGGCATACTGCAAGCAATTGAGCGTGCCCTGATCGACAGCGATTCCCGCGCGCTGCGCATGCAAATGCACACGCTGAAGTCCACCAGCGCCACTGTTGGCGCGATGGAGATTGCAGAAATCACCACCCTGCAGGATGTCCGCTTGAGTGTGCAAGAGACCGTCATGGACGCGTTGGTGGCGATACTCGCCACATCGTTCGCCCGCTTTGAGTCAGCGTTGGCCCTGCACATAATTACAGCGCACAGAACCTGCGCGTGAATCCCGGACTATGCCCATGCGTACGGCGCTTCCTGCCGCTCCAGCGCCGCCAGCAACTCTGATCAATCGTGGACTTGCTTCATTCCACGGACACCTTAGTTACTCCTGACAATTTACTCCTGAATGTTGCTTTATCTGTTCGTTGGCGTTACAGTGCTAGACAGGTGGTCGAAATGCTTATCGCAAGACCGCCTGTTGGTAAACTAGGTAAGCGATAGGCAAACACTCGCCAAGGCGCAAGCTGAGGTACCAAAGTACAACCACCCCAGAGGAAGACACATGAAGAAAATCGGACTTTTGACATCAATGATGGCAGCACTGTGCATCACGACCGCCCCAGCAGTGCAATCGCAGGAGTTGTATTGGGCCAGCAGCGGTATGTTTGGTCCTTTCAA
>JANOTE010000113.1:0-3493 GCA_031416195.1 Rhodoferax sp. | reverse complement strand
AACGAGAAGATGTCCAAAAGTCTGGGCAATTTTTTCACGATTCAGTCCGTGTTGAGCAAGTACAAGCCCGAGACGGTTCGGTTTTTCCTGGTGCGCGCACACTACCGGTCTGACCTAGGCTACAGCGATGTGCATTTGAACGATGCGGAAAGCTCGCTCAAGCGCCTTTACACCGCGCTCAGCTTGGTGCCTGCCGTTGATATGCCGATTGACTGGACTACAGGCTTTGCATTGCGCTTCAAAAACGCAATGGATGATGACTTTGGCACCCCAAGCGCAGTGGCGGTGCTATTTGAATTGGCGCAAGAGGTGAACAAGACGCGCTCGGCTGAACTCTCAGGATTGCTCAAGGCATTGGGTGCGACTCTGGGTTTGTTACAGGATGCCCGGTTTTTACAGTCCCGCGTTGAAGGGGTGGGTGACGCAGATTCGGGGTCTGCGCAGCCGCTCGATATTGAAGGCTTGATCGCGGAACGTGTGATTGCCAAAGCTGCGAAAAATTTCGCCGAGGCTGATCGCATTCGGCTACAGTTGCTCTACCGGGGGATTGTTCTGAAGGACTCACCAACGGGTACGACCTGGGAAGTCAAGTGAACCCAGCCCAGTACACACAGCTAAACTAAAAACGAGATGGCTGCGACAAAAAAAATAGTATCTGCGTCCTGCGCGCCCACGCTTTCCACGCCGCAGTATTGGGAAGATGCCTGCAAGCATCTTGTCAAGAAAGACCGCGTCATGAAGCGCCTGATCCCCGAGTTTGGCGATGCCTGCCTGCAGACGCGGGGAGATGCTTTTGTGACCCTGGCGCGCAGCATTGTGGGTCAGCAGATCTCGGTCAAAGCCGCTCAGTCCGTGTGGGACAGGTTTGCGTCGCTGCCCAAAAAGATGACCGCTGCCAATGTGCTGAAGCTCAAGGTTGATGACATGCGTGCGGCGGGCCTGAGCGCCCGCAAGGTCGAGTATCTGGTGGATTTGTCGCTTCACTTTGACAGCGGTGCGTTGCACGTGAGCCGCTGGCAGTCGATGGATGACGATGAAATCATTGCAGAGTTGGTTGCCATCCGGGGCATTGGCCGATGGACAGCCGAGATGTTTTTGATCTTCCACATGATGCGTCCCAACGTGTTGCCGCTGGATGACATCGGCCTAATCAACGGCATCAGTCGAAGCTATTTTTCGGGGGAAGCCGTCAGCCGAAGTGATGTCCGCGAAGTCGCTGCGGCCTGGTCGCCGTATTGCAGTGTGGCAACTTGGTATATTTGGCGCTCGCTGGACCCGCTGCCAGTTGAGTATTGACGGTAGATCCCGCACTAAGCCCTACGCCTGAAAATTGGAGACTACGTTGGTCAAAAAGACATTTCTGGATTTCGAGCAACCGATTGCCGATCTCGAAAACAAGATCGAAGAACTGCGCTATGTGCAAACCGAGTCAGCCGTCGATATCTCAAGCGAGATTGACCAGTTGGCCAAGAAGAGCCAGCAGCTCACCAAGGACATTTACAGCGAACTGAGCCCGTGGCAAATCACCAAGATTGCCCGGCATGCCGAGCGGCCTTACACGCTGGACTACATCCACGAGATATTCACCCATTTTGTTGAACTGCATGGAGACCGCCATTTCGCCGATGATCTGAGCATCGTTGGCGGTTTGGCGCGATTTAACGGCACGCCCTGCATGGTGCTGGGCCAGCAAAAGGGGCGGGACACCAAGGAGCGCGGTCTGCGCAATTTCGGCATGAGCAAGCCTGAAGGTTATCGCAAGGCCTTGCGGCTGATGAAAACAGCCGAAAAGTTCAAGTTGCCCGTGTTCACGTTTGTCGATACGCCGGGCGCGTACCCCGGCATTGATGCGGAAGAACGTTGCCAGTCCGAGGCGATTGGACGCAGCATTTTCGAGATGGCGCAGCTGGAGGTACCGATCATCACTACCATCATCGGCGAGGGTGGCTCAGGCGGTGCTTTGGCAATCTCGGTGGGCGATCAGGTGCTGATGCTGCAATACTCCATTTATTCTGTCATCAGCCCCGAAGGCTGTGCCTCGATTCTCTGGAAAACCTCCGAGAAGGCGCGGGATGCCGCAGATGCCCTGGGCATCACCGCGCACCGTCTCAAGGCACTCGGGCTGATTGACAAAATCGTGAATGAACCGGTAGGCGGTGCACACCGCGACCACAAACAGATGGCGGCTTTTTTGAAGCGCGCATTGAGCGAGGCTTACCGCCAGGTCAGCGACTTGAAGGTCAAGGAGCTGCTGGATCGGCGCTATGACCGCCTGCAGAGCTACGGGCGCTATACCGACACAAAGGCCGAACCTAAAGTGGAACGGCGTTCTGAGCCACGCACCGCCGCCAGGTAGCTGATGCGGCTTGCCCAGAGTGACGCAGACACTGCCCGAAGCGATTGCTGAGTTCTCGCCAACGCTTCCCGTTGTGGTGGCCTACAGTGGCGGTGCTGACTCAACCGCCTTGCTGCTGGCCTGCCATCAGAAATGGCCCGGCCAGGTGGGTGCTGTTCATGTCCATCATGGCTTGCAGGCCGCTGCTGATGATTTTCAAAGCCATTGCGAACGGGTATGTACACATCTCAAAGTACCGCTGGCCGTTCGACGGGTCACCGCCCGTGCCGATGTCGGCCAAAGCCCCGAAGATGCTGCGAGGAGGGCGCGATACGGCGCATTCGCAGGTCTGGCCATTGAGGGTTGGCCGGTTTCGGATGCCAAGCACCCAGCGCAACCCAAAACTTTGGCACTCGCGCAGCATGCTGATGACCAGGTCGAGACCATCCTTTTGGCGCTTAGCCGAGGTGCGGGGTTGCCAGGGATCGCTGCCATGCTCCGGCGCTGGCAGCGCGCTGGCATTGAGTTTCATCGGCCTTTGCTGGGCGTGAGTGGCAGCGACATTCGCGACTGGCTTGCACTGCAACGCACTGACTTTATTGAAGACCCCAGCAACGCAGATCAGCGTTTTACCCGCAACCAGATTCGCGCTCGGATCCTGCCAGTCTTGCAGGCAGTTTTTCCGCACTTCCGCGACACGTTTGCCCGTACGGCCACGCATGCTGCACAGGCGCAGGAGCTGCTGCGCGAGCTTGGGGCAGATGACTTGGTGCGAGCCGGAAATGTTAGTGGTGAGGTTCTGGTCATCAAGCCACTGCAACTGCTTGGGCGCGCACGCCAGGCGAATCTGCTGCGGCACTGGTTGAAAACCCGCTTCGCAACGCAGGCGAGCGCTGCGCAGTTGGAAGAACTGCTGGATCAGCTCGCAGCGTGTACGACGCGCGGGCACAAAATCAACATCAGAGTGGGATCAGGATTGGCGGTGCGGCAGGGCGAGAATTTGACTTGGTACAATTCTTGAGTTTGCGCTGCTTGATCTCAGAAGGCTTCAGTTCAAGATCCAAATAGTGTGAAATGACCCCGTCGCGGGCTCAAAATGCATCCTGTTCACCTGATTTTCTTCACTTCTCAATGGCACTGATCGTTCACAAGTACGGC
>JANOTE010000112.1:0-4430 GCA_031416195.1 Rhodoferax sp. | reverse complement strand
TCGTACACGCCCGCCTGGCCGACGGACTTGCCCTTCCAGCCGCAGGCATCAATCAGCCAGCCCGCTGCGAGCTTCACCGAGCCATCCGCCAAGGGGTAATGCACGATACGGGGCTCGCGGGCGATGATGTCGGCGCATTGGTCTAGGGTTACGGTGGGGTTTTTGAAAAAGCTGCCCACGTTGCCAATTACCGCTGGATCGGGCAGCTTGGCGCGGCGAATCTTGCAGACCCAGTCAAACATTTGCTGCGCTGTGGGCGACGTGATTCCTGTGGCAGCCATCTTCTTGTCGATGTCGGCATAGCCCAGCACCGGTTTCCAGGGCTTGGGCAAGCGGAACTTGACGTGGGTGATCACTGCGCGGCCCGCCAGCCCCAGGGCCGTTTTGCCTGAACCCAAGGCTGCACCTGCCAGGTGTTTGAACACCGAGTCGCGGTAGCCGAAGCCGCATTGCGCGGCATTCAAGGTAAATTCTTCACCCGTCACCAGGTCAACCGCCTGCAGGGATTCAAAGCGGTCTTGTAGTTCAACCCCATACGCCCCGATATTTTGAACGGGAGAGCCACCCACGGTGCCGGGGATCATCGCCAAATTCTCCAGGCCTGGGTAGCCTTGCGCGACCGTCCAGGCCAGAAAATCATGCCAGTTCTCTCCAGCACCGGCCTCGACAATAATGGCTTTGGCAGTTTCCTCCACCAGGCGACGGCCCGGGATTTCGATTTTCAGCACCAGTGGCTTGACATCGCCCGTCAGCACAATGTTGCTGCCGCCACCCAGGATGAATTTGGGCGTACTGCCCAGTTCAGGGTGCGCAATGACCTCACGCAGCGTCTCTAAGCTGGCAACGCGCACCAGGGCGTGCGCCTTGGCGACGATGTGGAATGTGTTGTAGGGCTGTAACGGGACGTTTTTCTCGACTAACATCACAGGATTGTCGCTTTATTAAAGCCACGTAATCTCCAACGGAATCTCCAAAATGCCCTCTTTTGACACGGTCTGCGAAGCCAACCTGGTTGAGGTGAAAAACGCGGTGGACAACACCGCCAAAGAGATCGGCACGCGCTTTGATTTCAAGGGCACCGCAGCCGCTATCGAGCTCAAAGACAAAGACATCACTTTGATTGGTGATGCTGATTTTCAGCTCTCCCAAATCGAGGATATTTTACAAAACAAGCTGACCAAGCGCAGCGTTGACGTGCGCTTTTTGGACAAAGGGGATGTGCAAAAAATCGGCGGCGACAAGGTCAAGCAGGTTATCAAGGTACGCAATGGAATTGAGACTGAGGTGTCGAAAAAAATCCAGCGCATGATCAAGGACAGCAAGCTGAAAGTTCAGGCGGCGATTCAAGGCGATGCGGTGCGCGTGACCGGGGCCAAGCGCGATGACTTGCAGGCAGCGATGGCCTTGATCAAGAAGGACATTCCGGATATCCCCCTGAGCTTTAACAATTTTCGCGATTGAGCAGGCATGCAAACCGCAAAGTTAATGGTGTGTTGCACGAACGATCAGATGGTGCTTTTGAAGCGTTATTAGCGCCAAATCAACCTCACAATCATCGGCGAGATCAGCATCAACAAAAGGGCAAAAAGGAGTGGCAGTTCAAACCGAAAACGAGTACGAAGACTTGCTCAGCCTGTGGTCTGATCTGGAGTCAGGCATCGGCATCATTTTGGCAAGCCCCGCCAGCATTCAGGAGTTTGAGCAGCGCGTCTGGCAGTACGACCGCTGGATGCAAGCGCTGCTGCTGCGCGACACCGATGTCGGCCTGTACCTGCTATTCCAGTTGGCGACCAATTCCCCGGTGGGCTACAGCGCCTCGCACGCGCTGGTGTGTGCGGTGCTGTGCCATTTGATGGCGGCCGAGCTCAAGGTCAGCACACCCGAGCGCAACAGTCTGGTACACGCAGCACTCACCATGAACATTGCCATGACGACCCTGCAGGATGAGCTGGCCCACCAGGTCGAAAAGCCATCGCCTGCGCAAATGGACATGATTCGCGCCCATACCTCCAAAGGCGGCTTGATGCTGGCGAACCTGCAGGTCAGCGACGAGCTGTGGCTGGACGTGGTGACCCGCCATCATGACGAGCGCACCGATGAAGGTGCGTTTCGCACCATATCCGCCGCCAACCGCCTGGCGCGCATCTTGAGGGTAGTTGATCGCTATGCCGCCATGATCAGCCCACGCAAATCGCGCACCGGGCGCAGCACGGCCGAGTCAATCCGCTCGCTGATTTCCAGTACCAACGAGCAGGCCGACGATGTGGGCCAGGCGCTGGTGCGCGTGGTGGGCACGTATCCGCCGGGCACCTATGTGCGGCTGGACAGCGCGGCCATCGCCGTGGTGATGCGCCGCTCAGCCCAAGCCAGTACGCCCCACGTTGCCATCGTGGTGGACGAAGAGGGCCAGTCCATTGCACACCCCCAATTGCACCGCACGGCGGTCAGTGGCTCCAAAATCAACTCGGCGCTGGCCGCATCAGCCTTGAACTTGCGGATCAACCATCATTTGATATTGCAGATGGGCGCTCACGCCTCCCAATATTGATTTGGCGCGGAAGTTCAAGGCCGTAATTTCGGCTTGGACGCAGGTTTTTTGCCACCCAGCTTCGACTCGGTGCCCTTGAGCAGGCGGGTAATATTCTGGGAATGCCGCCAGAATAAAAATGCCGCCATCACCACCATCACCAGCAACACCGGTTTCTCCAGAGACCAGGCAATGCCCGCGCCCATCACGTAGTACGCTGGCGCAAAAACCGCTGCCACCAGCGACGCCAGCGATGAGTAGCGCGAGAAAAACGCGATGATGAGCCAACTGGCGCACACCGCCAGCCCCAAAAGCTCATTGACACCCATCAACACACCCAGCGCGGTGGCAACCCCCTTGCCACCCTGGAAGCGGAAGAACACCGGGTAGAGATGGCCTAGAAATGCCGCCAGCCCGACCAGCGCCAATGTGCCCTCCTCCAGCCCATACGGCTTGCCATACCAGCGCACCAGCACCACCGGTAGCCAGCCCTTGAGCGCATCCAGCAGCAGCGTGATGACGGCGGCGGCCTTGCTGCCCGAGCGCAGCACATTGGTGGCACCGGGGTTTTTGCTGCCGTAAGTGCGTGGGTCGTTCAAGCCCATCAAGCGGCTGACAATGACGGCAAAAGACAGCGATCCGACCAAGTAGGCGGCCACAGTGGCCAGTGCGGGGTAAATAGCATTCATGCCCGCCATCCTAACTGCTGGGGAGGCTGTGCATAACGCATCGCAATCCATCAAAATGCAAAAAACTGGTTAAAATTAACTCCCAGGTTAATTTTTGGCGGTAATTTCGATTTTTTGCCCAATTTATCAATTAAAAATGCCTATAGCCCACGTATAATAAGCACACGTAGCTATATATAATATAGCATATATTCATTCGCCGGAGAACCCGTTTGCAAGACTCGCCAGAATCATTCATCCTCACGCTGTCCTGCCCGGATCGCGCAGGCATCGTGCATGCCGTCACCGGCTTTGTGGGCAGCAGCCGTGGCAACATCACCGAGGCTGCGCAGTACAACGACCAAAGCACCGGGCTGTTCTTCGCGCGCATGCGGTTTGACTGCCCGCCGGGCGCCATGCTTGCGGCTTTGCGCGCGCAGTTCACGCCGCTGGCTGAATCGATGCAGATGGACTGGGGTCTGCATTCGGCAAATCACCGTGTACCCACGATCATCATGGTGAGCAAGCTTGGCCATTGCCTGAACGACCTGCTGTTTCGCTATCGCACCCACCTGCTGCCGCTGGAGATCAAAGCGATCGTCTCCAACCACCGCGACTACTACCAGCTTGCCGCAGCATCCGACATTCCGTTTCACCACATCCCGGTGACACCCGACAACAAAGCCAGTGCAGAGGCCAAGCTGCTGGATTTGGTCAAGCAGGAAGGCGTTGAGCTGGTGGTGCTGGCGCGCTACATGCAAGTGCTCTCCAACGATGCCTGCCGCGCGCTGGCAGGCAAAGCCATCAATATCCATCATTCGTTTTTGCCCAGCTTCAAAGGTGCCAAGCCCTACCAGCAGGCGTTTGACCGGGGCGTGAAAACCATCGGTGCCACCGCCCATTACGTGACAGCAGACCTGGACGAAGGTCCGATCATCGAGCAGGGCACCGCCCGTGCCGATCACGCGATGGATGTGGCCCAGCTTACCGCCATGGGCCGCGACGTTGAAAGCTCAGTATTGGCCCGCGCCGTGGTGTGGCATGCCGAACGGCGCGTGCTGATCAACGGGCACAAGACGGTGATCTTCAAGTAGCCCTGCGACTTCGACTTTTGACCTTCCATCCGCGACTGAAGCTCTATTCCATGAGCGCACACTGCACTGACTTTGCAGCCAACAGATTCACGCAAACTTGCGGATCAATCCCCACCAAGTAGCCCCGCCGCCCGCCGTTGA
>JANOTE010000111.1:0-6972 GCA_031416195.1 Rhodoferax sp. | reverse complement strand
TTCGCGTTTGATTGATCACCAGCCGCGCCGTCGTCGGGTCGTAGACCACATCTGTGATTGAGCCATCCCGGATGCGCTTAACTGCTTCATCAACAACATGGAGCGGCACCAAAAACCACTCCCTGGGTTTGACTGGGTGTCCAAATCGGTCTGTGATGGTCAAGTCGATTTGTGCAGCACCGAACAAACGGTGAAAGATGTTTTCCAGCCGCGTACGGTTGAGGTTGTGCAGCTTATAGGTCGCGACTACCTCCACATCGGCCAACAGATAGGTAGCGTCCTTGTCTGCGCCAGCGATACGGGCTTCAACGTTGCCGCCAGTCACGCCGATTTTGTGAATCAACTCGCGGTGCTCGGTGACGAATGAATGGCTGGACAGGCTGCGCAGCACGTAGATAGTTCCGCTCTCAATATCGTCAGGCTCAGGCGCATCGCCAAACAGTGGGCCCATGTCTGGGTCGGTCAGGCGGCGGCCCGTGTCGTCTTTGTACAGCGCCCGTTGTAGCGAGCGGCGCAGCAAGTTACTTTCTGTGCCGTTGGCGTAGATGACGCGTAAACGCGCATCGCTTTCGCCATTCGGCGCCTTGATGGTGTCGCCCACCTCGGCAACATAGGCAAGTTGCCCACCCACAATGAAGTAGTTGCCATCGGCAATGCTGGTGTCGCGTCCAAAGCGCAGTGTCTTGCGAACTCCCGATTTCAGGTCTTGCTCAACCTGCTCGAACAGCGGCTGGAATCTGTCAAAGTCCGCACACGGCGCACGGTCAGCGATTTCCTCTGCCGCGCGCTTTTCAGAACTGGAGCGCACATGCCGCAGCACAGTAATATTGTTTTGATCGGCGGGTTGATTGCCTAACGCCAATTCAGCCAGCAAGGCATCCTCATCCAAGTCGTCCAAGTCATTCACGTCTGCATGAATCGCAGCCCCAGACAACAAGCCGGGGCCATCCAGCCCAGCCAGCAAAGCTTGCGCTTGCGGCAACTTGCGCAACTGGTCAAGCCGCACGGCATACAGACGCTCGAAAATATCACACCCTTCACCGTGCAGCGGGGCCCGGCCATGCGTTTGATGAAAACGCAGAACATCCTCAAAACCCGCGATGATGCGCTCCTCGCGCGGGGTTCGACTGGAGGCCTTTAGTGGGGCGACTTCAAGGCCAAGATCAGCAAGCAGTTCGTCTTCGTCAATGTCAGCCATTGCTCGTAGCCCCTTGTTTGGCTGCCAACTCCTGAGCTTTGTAGCGCATAAAGGCGGCCACACCTTCGGCCATGCGCTTTTCCCATGCGTCCGCAGAATTGATGTCCGGCAAGCGGCCTCGTTCCTGCTTGAAAGTTCTTGCGCGGGCGGTCAATTCAACCGCCTCATCACGCGGAATGCTCACCTTCTTGGCCGCAATGCTGGCCTGCACCTGGCGCAGCGATTTTTCGTCCATGGCTTTCGCCAGCACAGCGTAAGCGGCATCGAACGGGTTGATGCTGTCTATCAGGTCAATGTCCAGGTCACGCACATTCACAAACTTGCGTACCCCGTCGATCAACGCCGTGCCACCACCCGTGCCGCCCTGTGCATCAGCATAGGCCAGTGCCAGCTTGGCTTGCTGCGTAATATTCATGGCGGCGATGGCGTGCTGTCTGATGGCCTCTTGGTCAGTCTCGCTCATGTCCGGGTAACGCTCACGCACGATCTTGCCCATGCGCAACTGGGTCAGCTCTTGGGGCAGCGTGTTTTCCTTGTCAAACAGGCCGCGCTCCAGCGCTGTTTTGTCTTGCAGAAAGCTGGTCACCACCTCGTTCAAGTCCTCCTTGCAGATGCGCGTGGCTTCTGGGGTTTGCGGTGTGGTCAGCCCATTGATTTCGACATGAATCTGACCGGTGCCCGAGTTCACCCCTATGTTGTGGCCGCCATCTTTATAACCGTCATCACCATAGTCAAAGCCTGGCTTGGGGCCGGTATTTTTGGGCGTGAACTCGTAGCGCGGGGCCAGCACTTGCTCCATCAGCAGGCTGGCAGAAATGGCTTTGAGCATGTCGTTCACCGCCTCGGCAACTAAAGATTGGTCAGCCGCCGGTTCAGCGATCAGGTTGGTAAAGCGTGATCGCTCTTTGCCCACCGCATCCCGAGTGGCACGGCCAATGATCTGCACGATTTCAGTCAGGCTGCTGCGGTAGCCAATGGTCAGCGCGTGTTCGCACCAGATCCAGTCAAAACCCTCCTTCGCCATGCCCAGCGCAATGATCACATCCACGTTGTCGCGGTTGTTCTTTTGCGCCGGGTCTTTCAGCGCGCCCAGCACGCGGGTGCGCCTGGCTGGGTCGCTGTCGTCCACCAAGTCCGCTACTTTTAGGGTACGACCGTCTTTAGCCTTGATCAAATGGAAGCCGGTGACTGAGTCAACGCCCTTCCATTCGCCCATGCCGTCCATGATGTCACTGACCTCACTTTGCTTGTCCTTCAAGCTTTCACGGGCATTGACGTTGGGAATGTGAACGATAGTTTTCAGCGCTGGGTCCAGCACCTTGCCAATGGCATCCACATACGGGCCGGTGTAGAAAAAGTAGCCAATGTCCAGCGCCTTGAGCCACTGGTAGCCATTCAGTTGCTCATAGTAGGTGTAGGTGATCGTCTCAAACTTCGCTTCATCACCAGGCGCCAACACCGCCTCGCTGTCACCCCGAAAATACGAACCCGTCATGGCCACCATGTGGGTCTTGTCGCGTGCAATGAGTGCGCTCAACTGGCCGCCCAGCACATTACCCGCATTGCTGGACACATGGTGAAACTCGTCAATCGCAATCAGGCGGTCATCAAAGGCTTCAATGCCTAGCGCCTCCACGGCAAAGCGAAAGGTGGCGTGTGTGCAAACCAGCACCTTGTCGATGCTTGCCAAAAATTCCCCCACCGCCCTGACTTTGGACTTGGCAACCTTCACATCATCTGCCCCCGGCGCGTTGCACAGATTCCACTCGGGTGCGACTTGCCAGTCGGCAAAAAAGCCCTGCTCGCTCAGGGCTTCATCGGCAAAGCTGCTGCCAATGGAGCGCTCGGGCACCACCACAATGGCCTGCTTCAAGCCTTGATTGTTGAGCTTGTCCAGGGCAATAAACATCAGCGCACGCGACTTGCCTGATGCCGGTGGCGATTTGATCAACAGGTATTGCTCGCCCCGCTTCGCATACGCTAGCGCTTGCATGGCACGCATGCCGTTCGCGTCAGCCTTGCTCGATGCGCCCGTACGTGCCGTGGTGATAGACACCGAGGGCACGGTGTAGGCATTGGTTGGGTTGTTCACTGGGCTGTTCATTCGGCTTCTTCCTTTGAAGGCGTGTTGTCATCGCCCCCCAATTCACGCTCAATCTGCTCAATGCTGGGCAGGCTGTTTTGCAGCTCGGCAGGCAGGGATTCAAGCAGCTTGTATTCAGCAATACCCATGGGCTGGGTTTTGTCGCCCAGAGCATATTCGGCAACCACTTTGTTTTTGGTTTTGCACAGCAGCAGGCCAATGGTGGGGTTGTCTTGCTCGTGTTTGACTTGGCGGTCTATTGCCGTCAAATAAAAGCCAAGCTGTCCCAAGTGTTCGGGCTTGAACTTGCCACCCTTGAGCTCCACCACCACATAGCAGCGCAGTTTGAGGTGGTAGAACAGCAAGTCAATAAAAAACTCGTCCCCGCCGACATCCAGCAATACCTGCCGCCCCACAAAGGCAAAACCTGCGCCCAGCTCCAGCAAAAATTCAGTGACGTGTTTGACCAAGGCGTTTTCAATTTCGCGCTCTTGCGCCTCATCGGTCAGGCCAAGAAAGTCAAAGCGGTACGGGTCTTTGATTGACTCGCGAGCCAGATCAGACTGTGGTTTGGGCAGAGTGAGCGCAAAATTAGTACTCGCCTTGCCGCTGCGCTCCAGCAAATGCGTCTCAATTTGCATCACCAATACATTGCGCGACCAGTTGTGCTCAATGGCCTTGGCGGCATACCAGCGCCGCCGCTCCTCAGTGTCCAGCTTATCGAGCAACACCAGGTTATGACCCCAGGGCAATTTGTGCAACAGCTGTTGCACAAATTCAATATCGGTCCAGCTCTGGGCAAAGGCGCGCATGTACTTGAGGTTACGAGGTGAAAACCCTTGAACGTCCGGAAAGGACGCCCGCAGGTCGTGCGCCAAGCGGTCTACGACCTTGGCGCCCCAGCCTTGTTTTTTTTGCCGAATCAAAATGGCATGCCCAATTTTCCAATACAAGGAAACCAGCTCCAAGTTAATCGCCTGCAATGCACGCTGCTGAGCATCGTGGATTTGCGCTTTGAGTTCACCCAGCCAGTCGGCGTAGCCTTCAGGTGCGGGTGTGAGTTGCACAGGCTTATCGTCGGTCATGATCGCGGCTTTCGAGTTTTTTTGACAGCTAGCCCACCGTCAGTTGTCAAGGAATTCTTGACAACTGAGGCAGTGGGCGAAGTCCCAGCTTTAACCGCTGTCGTCATCTTCGTATACAGCTCAAACAACTTCTCCAGCCGCTCGGTGTCGTTTTTAAAGCGGCGGCCAATGTAGATGCGCTCCAGCACTTCGTCGTTGCGCTCGTGGGCGTGGCGCAGGTTCTCCGGCATGTTGTTTGGGTCGTACAGGTCGGCGATGGTGGCGGGGAAATGGGCTTCGCGGGCCAGCAGGATGTTCTCGGCGCAGGCGGTCAGGTCGGCCTTGTTTTGCTCGGTGAGCAGGGGGACGGGGAAGGTGTTCCAGCCGAGGGTGTTGGAGTATGAAAAATCGGTGCGCATACGCACGCAGACTGTGCCAATCCAGACCCAGTGCAGGCGCGAGGCGATGAGTGCCATGTTCCAGAGGGGGGCGTCGTAGAGGGCGAAGGCTTTTTCCTGCACCACGCAATCCGGTTCCAACAGGCCAACCGGCAGATAGGGCCGGTTCTCAGAACTCACGCGCGGAACAATCAAAGTGCATTTTTCGGCCATCAACTGCTCACGGAAGCGCCATGGCGTTGAAGCTAGTTTTTGTGCGCTGGCATCTTTCACGGCGGCACTGCGTGACTGTTTGACCGCTTCCACTCTCTCGGCAATCTTCGGAATCAACTTCGCAGATTCGGCTTCGGCATCCGAAATCCATAGGCAGGCGCGCGGTGCGCAATCTATGAACTCCTTGGAACCATAAAAGGGCCGGATATAACGAGCCGAATCCGGCGCAAGCCGGATCATTTCGCGCGCGTCATCAATGGAAAAAATCAGGGCCGCGCCGTAGTAAGGATGGTTGCCGAACTGCATGGGCGACGAACCCTGCATCGGCTTGCCGCTTTGCTGAATTTCCACGTTCGGTGCAGGCACCAGATAGGCATTGATGTTAAGAACGTCTTTCCGTTCGACAACATGGCCGGTATCGTCATCCGAAACCGAATAGAGGCGCTTCGTAATGCCAGTCGTGCTGGATATGCCGACGATCACAACGGTCACGCCAGCGTTGTGGCTTGCGAGATTGGCCCACTTGAACGATGTGTGGGCAAAAACAATCTGATTGTTGGTCCGAAAAATCGACGGCCAGAGAATCGCAACCTGTTGGCCTTGGCAAATGGAGTTGGTGGAAACAAAAGCGGTTGTAGCTTTGGTCTTGGTTCCGTAGTCAGCAGCCTTGCTGAACCAGCCAGCCACATAGTCCAGTGACTTCCAGTTCTTCACGCGCTTGTCGAAGATTGCACCGAGATCAGCTTTCTGTGCATCCGTTTGCCATTTGCTGCCCAGATACGGCGGATTGCCGCAGATGTATGTCTCGCCACCCTCATTCTCAAAATCAATCTGCGCTTGATCCAGTGGCGTGCCAAACAAATCATCCGCCACCAGCTTCACGCCCGTGCCCGTGGGTGGGCAAACGCTCAGCCAATCCAGCCGCAGCGCATTGCCGCAAACAATCCAGTTCTGCGCATCCAGTGGCAAGAACTCCGCCAGCGCGTCCTTCTGCCCGCGATACAGCACATCGCACTGGAACTCGGCAATGATCAGCGCCAGGCGCGCAATCTCCGCCGGGAAGTCGCGCAGCTCGATGCCCCGAAAGTTGGTCAGCGGAATCTCGCTGCCCAAATGCGAGTCGTTCCGGCGACGGTTGATTGCCGCCTCGATCTCGCGCATTTGCTTATAGGCGATCACCAGGAAGTTGCCGGAGCCGCAGGCGGGGTCGAACACGCGGATGCGCGCCATGCGTTTGCGCAGGTTGAGCAGCTTGATCTTGTTGTCGCCAGCTTCATTCAAAACGGCGCGCAGGTCGTCCAGGAACAAGGGGTTCAACACCTTGAGGATGTTGGGCACGCTGGTGTAGTGCATGCCCAGTGCGCCGCGCTCTTCGTCGTCGGCCACGGCCTGGATCATGCTGCCGAAGATGTCGGGGTTGATCTGCTTCCAGTTCAGGGTGCCGGTGTGCAGCAGGTAGGTGCGCGCCATGCGGGTGAAGCGCGGCACGTCGGTTGCGCCTGCGAACAGGCCGCCGTTCACATAAGGGAAGCCATTGGCCCAGTTTGGCAAACGAGGTTGTGCAATGGCGCGTTCCGCAACCTTGATGTTCATCGCGCGGAAGATTTCGGACAGCACCTCGTGGGTGTTGGCGCCGTCGCGCTCGCTCATTTGTTCGACGGTGCGGGTGAACAGCCCCTCGTCATTGATGAAAATGTCGGTGTCTTCAGCAAAGAAACAGAAAATCAAACGCGCCATGAAATGATTCATGTCAGCGCGGCGTTCGTCCTTGCCCCAGTCCGGGTTCTCGCGCAACAGTTCGACGTACAACTTGTTCAGTCGCCCGGTGGCGCGCACGTCGACGGGGTTGTCCCTGATCTCCTTGATGGTGGAAATGCCGGCCAGCGGCAGGAAGAAGCCGAAATGGTTGGGGAAGTCCGGGTAGGCGCAGGCGATGGTTTCGCCACCGGCCAGATCTTCAGCTTCCAGCGTCTGCCCATCCGTGGCGAGGATGAACTTGGCCTTGGCTTTTGTAGT
>JANOTE010000110.1:0-9207 GCA_031416195.1 Rhodoferax sp. | reverse complement strand
CAATTTCGTGATGCAGGTCTTTGGTCAGGCTGGGGTACGGCATGTTGCCCGTCTCGCCCGCGTTCACCACCACGATGGCATCGGCGGGTTTGAGAAAGAAAAACGGTGGCTCGCGCCCGGTGAAACCCATCTCTTTGGCGTGCTCCACATAGTTGCGGCCCACGCAATAAATGCGGCGCACGGGGAAGCGCTCGGTTTTTCCCACGACGGGGACTGACACTTGGGGAGGCGCGCTGATCACGTAGCTCATGAAAGTCTCTCTTCTTTATGAATGCCCAATGCCTGATGCACCGGGCGATCTGAATAACTGAACAACACGCAGCCGTCTGTCGATTCAAGGCGGAGCGTGTGCCACGATGGCACCACAAAATGGTCGCGCGCCGTGAACTCAAATCGTAATGAGCCGTTGGGCGAATCGATGTGTGCAGTTCCCGCACCCTCGACCACGCTGAAAACCGCGCCATCGGTCTGGCGATACGGTTTGCCAGTGAACTTTACAGGCAGGCGCTGCATGAAGGTAGCCATGGTGGGCATGGGCGAGCCGCCCGTCAGCGGGTTGATGTAGGCCAGCTTCATGCCGTCCCACGCGTCAATGGGGGCATCGCGCTCCAGCGCGTGCAAGGCCTCGCGCGAGCGCTCATACGGGTAGCTGAAGATGGGCGATGTTTTGCCAAACGGTGCTGCGCCGCGCACTGGGGCCATGTTGTGGCCATAGCGGGCGAAGCTGCTGCCTTCGGCTTTGGAGACAGTTTGTGTGGCGGCGCTGGCGTTTTCGTTAAACCCGGCATCAAAGAAACGGATGATGGGGATGTCCAGCCCATCGAGCCACACCATGGGTGCGTTCGAGTCGTTGCCATGGTCGTGCCAAGTCCAGCTCGGCGTGATGATGAAGTCGCCCGGCCGCATGGTGGTGCGCTCACCGTCTACCGCTGTGTACGCGCCTGAGCCTTCGACGATGAAGCGCAGCGCGCTTTGGGTGTGACGGTGCGCCGGGGCCACTTCACCCGGCATGATGAGTTGCAACCCGGCGTAGAGCGATTGCGTAACGGCAGAGCTGCCTTTGAGCGCCGGGTTCTCCATGATCAGCACGCGGCGCACCGCCTCGGCAGCGGTGATGGCGGTGCCCGCACGCATCAGAAAAGGGCGAACCTGATCGTATTTCCAGAGCGTGGCAAGACAAGGTGTGTTGGGCTGCAGCGGCACCAGCGCGTGCAACACTTCCCATAGCGGGGTGAGGTGCAGCGGTGCCATGTCGCTGTACAAGGCCTGTCGTTCCAGGGCCTGGCGTTCAAGCTGCCTCGCGGCATCAGTCAGGAGTGCGGCGTTCATCGCTGAATCCTTCAAAAAAAACTTCAACAGCTCGATGCGCTTGCAGTGTCAGTCTGACTTGGTCACCAATTCAAAGTGCTCTACCGTCGGCATGCCGTTAAAAAACGGCCCCACAATCGCCCGCCACTGCGCAAACAGCGGCCCATGGCGAAAATCCACCGTGTGGTTCTCCAGCGTGTCCCAAAAAATTTGCAAGATATAGCGCTCTTTGCTTTCAATCCCCCGGTTCACTTTGAAGCCTCGAAATCCTTTGGCCTGGGACGCCACCTCGCGCACACCGCGCTGGATGGCCTCTTCAAAAGCAGCGTTTTGACCGGGGTGGATTTTGATGTCGGCGAGTTCGAGGATCATGATTTTTTGCAGGAGTTCGTTTCAGATGGTTTCAACTTTACCATCCGCATGCTTGGCGAACCGCCGCGCTTGCTTCCCATGCACTGGCGCGCTGTCGGCAAACGGCCAGCCGCCGAATACAGTGGCGCGGTAGTCGGCGAAGGCCTGGTGGATTTCGGCTTGGGTGTTCATGACGAAGGGGCCGTATTGGGCGACGGGCTCGTTGATGGGCCGGCCTTGCAGCACTAAATATTCGCTGATTTCGGGGCCGTTTGCCAGTTCAATCTCCATCGACGCATTAATCTCAATCGCAGCATGCTCGGTGATGGCGTGGCCGCCAATATTGACGCTTGCTCCCTTAAAAAAATAAAGCTGCCGGCGGGTGCCTTGGCCCAAGGCTACAGGCAACGTCCAGCGTGCGCCCGGTTGCATTTTGATCGTCCAAATCGCGACATCAGCTTGCGGCTGCGATGCCCACGAATCGGGCGGTGGGGGCAACGCAGTGGCCTTGCCGATTGAGCCGGCGATGCAGGCCACTTCGGTTGTCTTTCCCGATGAATCTGCAAAGGTCTGACGTGGAATTTTTTCGGACCACAGCATGGTGAAGTGCGGTGCCACCATCTTGCTCTTGGCAGGCAGGTTAAGCCAGATTTGAAACAGCTCCAGCGGATTGGCTGCATCCTGATTCAACAGCGGGAACATCTCGGAATGAACGATGCCTTTGCCGGCCGTCAACCACTGGACATCACCCCCCGTGTCACCCCCGCCAAAGCGCGCCGTGGCACCCAACGAGTCGGAATGATCGATCAAGCCCTTGCGCACAATCGTCACCGTCTCAAAGCCTCGGTGCGGATGCGACGGGAAGCCTGGAATCTGCCGGCCGTGGTACATCGACCAACCGTCTTTGCGTTCAAAATCCTGGCCCAGATTTCTTCCTGCAAGTGACGCGTCGGGCCCCATCTGCGCGTTGCCACGCGGGTAAGCATCGTCGTGGTAGACGCAAAAGAGAAACGGGTCAACGGTAGGCCAGGGCGGTGATCCAAGCCGTGAAATACCCAAAATGGGTTTGTTGGACATCGGTTTTACCTCAGGGTGAAAAATTATGAATATTTTTGTGCTCTAGCTCTCGAATAGTATGCACAATGAGCTATATAAATAATAGCTAATTTACGTCAAGCTTTCGTTATTAAGCTGAACCTCAGCTCAAGGTTCTCGCTCGAAGTCTACTATTTGCGAGGCACGTTTGCTTTGTTGGATGAGTGCTTGGCCGCGTCGCGTGAGGCACGCATGCGCTTGGCGCGCCTGACGACGGGTTGCAACCACAGGAACTGGGTGAGCACGTAGCCCGTGCAGGCAAACATCAGTGCCAAGACGGGCAAGCCCACCACCAGCGGCCAGCCCATGGCTCTCACCCATGTCATCAAGGCTTCAAAAAAACTTGCTCCGCCTTGGCCACCGCTCCACGGCGGAATGCTGTACACGCCGGGCAGTACTGCAGCACCCAAATGGAATGCCACGACATACAGCGGGATGATGGTCAGTGGATTGGTTAAAAAAGTGGCCACCACGCCAGCAATGACGTTGCCGCGAAACAGGATGCACAGCAGGCTGGCCCCCAGCACCTGAAGCGGCCCGGGAATCAGCCCGCAAAACAGGCCAAAGGCGATGCCCTTGGCCATCGGGTGCCGCGTGAACGAAAACACATCGTGCCCATCCAGCCAGCTTTTCATCCAGGCCAAGCCAGGTCGGTCAAACTCGCTCAAAACCCGAGGCTCCAATGTGCGCAACCAGGTGCGAAGACTCATGATTTTGGGGGAGGCAGGGTTGATTTGTTGATGGCGGGGATAGCAAGGGCCGAGGCCACCGCAATAATGACACCACTCGCATCGCTCAAAACGGGCATCACAAGGACAGTTTCACCATGATGTTACCAATGTCCTGCTGTCGAATCCGTGGGTCAGTATCATTTAGTAAAATCTTCAGCAAAATTTGCAGAGCATCAACCCATGTCTGAAAAACTCTCGCTCCAATCCTTGCCCTTGTTTCCTTTGGGCTCGGTGCTGTTTCCCGGCGGGTCGCTGCCACTGCGCATATTTGAGGTGCGCTACCTGGACATGATTGGTAAATGCCACAGGCACAACGTGCCTTTTGGGGTGGTGTCGCTGATTGAAGGCTCCGAAGTGCGCAAGCCCGCCAGGGCCGCCAAGGAGCGAGCGGGCACGCCCAGCGAAGATGGCTTTGCGGTTGAGGTGTTTAACACCGTGGGCACACTGGCTTTGATCAGCGAGTTTTCCGCGCCACATCCGGGCCTGATGATGGTGCGCTGCACTGGCCAGCAGCGCTTCACCATCACGCGGCGCGAGAAGCTCAAGCACGGGTTGTGGGTGGCGGATGTGGAGTGTGTGCCGGATGACCAGAGCATCGCCATCCCAGACGATCTCAAGCCCGCTGCCGATGCGCTGGGCGGCGTGATCAAGGCCTTGCAAGCGCGCGCGATGCCTGCTGACCAGATGCCCATGCTGCCGCCCTACCATCTCGAAGATTGCACCTGGGTAGCCAACCGCTGGTGTGAGCTGCTGCCGATGGCACCTGATGCCAAGCAGCGCCTGATGGCCTTGGACAACCCGCTGCTGCGCCTGGAGCTGGTAAGCGACATGCTGGCCCGCGCGGGCATCGTGAAGTAACGGTCGCCCGCAGGCCCAGCGGTTGATGCTTCGGGGACATTGCAGCAGTCGGCGGCTGCGTAAAATAGGGGTTGCCATTTTGCAATTTTCAGCCTTCGCTTCATGACTAAACCTTCGCCAAAAAGCAGCGCATCACCACAGCGTATTCGCTTTGCCTTCATCCGCTCGTGCTGGCATGACGATATCGTCAACCAGGGTCGCGATGCATTTTTAGCCGAGATGAAGCGCCTGGGTGTCGCCGCCGATGCGATTGACCTGCTGGAAGTGCCCGGCGCCTTTGAGCTGCCGCTGTTGGCCAAGCGGCTGGCGCGCAGTGGCGGTTACGCGGCCATCGTCGCCTGCGGGTTTGTGGTGAACGGCGGCATTTACCGGCACGAGTTTGTGGCCGAGGCGGTGGTCAGCGGCTTGATGAGTGTGCAGTTGGAGACTGATGTGCCGGTGCTGTCCGTCGTGCTCACGCCGATGAATTTTCATGACTCGCAGGAGCACCAGCGGTTCTTCGCCGAGCACTTTGTGGTCAAGGGCACCGAGGCCGCCCGCGCCTGCATGCAAACCGTGGCCACCTTGCAGGCGGCGCGCGTGTTGATGCAAACGCATTCGGGGTTGTCCTTCCAGGCCTGAGCGTTGTTGCTGCTCCCATGAAACTCTACAGCGCAACAGCGAAGTGGATGACATCCTGGACCAGATCGTTCCCATGCAAGAAGTAGACGGCCAGCGCCTCGCTGAGTTACCCTGATTTTGAAGATTGACTGGATAGTGCCGCTGTGGCCCGCACCCGCGAACGTGCGCTCGGTGTGTACCACCCGCGCGGGCGGTGTTTCAAAAGCGCCGTTTGACAGCTTGAACCTGGGCGACCATGTGGGTGACACAGTGGTACACGTCGCGCAGAACCGCGCCACCCTGCAAACCGCCATCTCGGCCAAGCCCGTTTTTCTCAAGCAGGTTCACGGTACACGTGTTGTGCGCTTGACCTCTGAAACGGCTGATGGCACTGAGGCAGATGCCTGCATAACCACACAAAGAGGCATCGCCTGCACCATCATGGTGGCAGACTGCCTGCCCGTGTTCTTCACCAACCGCGCAGGAAGCTTTGTGGCAGCCGCCCATGCAGGGTGGCGGGGTTTGGCGGGGGAGAGCGGGAGGGGTGTGCTGGAGGCGACTTTCGAATCTATTCAGGCAACAAAAACAGCGGCACCGGACATCCTGGCGTGGCTCGGCCCGTGTATTGGCCCAACGCAATTTGAAGTGGGTAGCGAGGTGCGCGATGCCTTTGCATTGAATAACCCTGCGGCGCTGCGCTGCTTCACGCCGACTGCCGGCGGCAAATGGTTGGCCGACCTTCGCGGCCTGGCGCGCCAGCGTTTGCGGGCGCTGGGCATCACGCAAATTTACGGCAACGATGGTTCAGCCGCCTGGTATACGGCAAGCAACCCCTCACGTTTCTTTTCGCACCGGCGAGATAACGCTACCCTCGGTGGCAGCGGTCGCATGGCTGCTTGCATCTGGCTGTGCTAGTTCTGCGTCCTGGAGAGCGGCAAGCGCAGCGGCTTCCCGCGCCCTGATCGCGCGCTTGCGGGCGGGTGTTGCCATCAGGTAGACCATGAGGCCCGTAGGGAGCAAGCCGTAAAGCAAAAATGTGATGATGGCCCCCAGCAATGTTCCCCTGTCGCTGGTCGCCTCCACCACGGCCATCATCATCGTCACATACAGCCACCCAATTGGAACAATGTACATATACTCGTCGTGAAAATAGGTATTATTTATACCTGTAAAACTCAATTGGAGGCATGATGAACTCGCATACCCCGGATTTCTGGACGCAATCGGCCCAGCAGTTTCAGCAAACCTGCGCCGACGGCATGGCCAAGGCGATGCAAGCGTTCCAAGGCATAAATACCGGCATGGGCTTTCCAGGTGCAGCGCCCGGTGCCAGCGCGCCGCAAATCAGTTTCGCGCCTGAGAAGCTGCAAGCCCTTCAACAAACCTACATGGGCGATGCCGCAGCGCTGTGGACACAAAGCTTGCAAGGCGTGCCCGCGTCCAGCGACAAACGCTTCAGCGCGCAGGCGTGGACGGAAAACCCCATGGCTGGCATGGCCGCCGCCGTGTATCTGCTCAACGCGCGCACGCTGATGGGCTTGGCCGATGCGGTGGTGGCCGATGCCAAAACCCAATCGCGTATCCGCTTTGCCATTGAGCAATGGCTGGCGGCTTCAGCACCCAGCAATTTCTTGGCCTTCAACGTCGATGCGCAGAAAAAGGCGATTGAAACCAAGGGCGAGAGCCTCAGCCAGGGCATCAAGAACTTAATGCACGATATGCGCCAAGGCCATGTCTCGATGACCGATGAAAGCCAGTTTGAAGTCGGCAAAAACGTCGCAACCACCGAAGGCGCAATCGTTTTCGAGAACGAGCTGTTTCAGCTCATCGAATACAAACCACTGACATCCAAGGTTTACGAGAAACCGTTTTTGCTGGTTCCGCCGTGCATCAACAAGTTTTACATTCTGGATTTGCAGCCCGAGAATTCTCTGATTCGCTACGCCGTCGCCCAAGGCCACCGCACCTTCGAGGTGAGCTGGCGCAACCCTGATGCGTCGATGGACGCGAAGACTTGGGACGACTACATCGAGCACGCTGCCATCAAAGCGATAGCCGTCACCCAAGAGATCACGGGTGCCAAGTCCATCAATGCGCTGGGCTTCTGCGTGGGCGGCACGATTTTGACCACGGCCATGGCGGTGCTGGCGGCCAAAGGCGAAATGCCGATTGCCAGCGCGACTTTGCTCACCACGCTGCTGGATTTCAAAGACACCGGCATCCTTGATCTGTTTATTGATGAGGCCTTCGTTCAGTACCGCGAAAAAGAGATGGGGCAGGGTGGCATGATGAAGGGCGGCGACCTGGCCTCGACCTTCTCGTTCCTGCGGCCCAACGATCTGGTGTGGAATTACGTGGTCGGCAACTATTTGAAGGGCGAAACGCCACCGCCGTTTGACCTGCTGTACTGGAACAGTGATTCGACCAACCTGCCCGGCCCGTTCTATGCCTGGTACCTTCGCAACACCTATCTGGAGAACAACCTGGTCAAGCCGGGCAAGGCGACGGTGTGCGGTGAAAAGATCGACCTGCGCAAGCTTGATTTACCGTTTTATATCTACGGCTCGCGTGAAGATCACATCGTGCCGATTGGCGGGGCTTATGCGTCCACCCACGCACTGCCGGGCAAGAAGCGTTTTGTGATGGGCGCTTCGGGCCACATCGCTGGCGTGATTAACCCGCCCGCCAAAAACAAGCGCAGCCACTGGATTGGTTCCGACACCAAATTCCCACCCACCGCAGAGGCTTGGATTGCCGCCGCCAAAGAGCACTCCGGCAGTTGGTGGACGGACTGGAGCGATTGGCTAAAAGACCATGCGGGCAAGCAGATTGCTGCACCTAAAACCTATGGCAATCCGGCAGGCAAGGTTAAATACAAAGCCATCGAACCCGCGCCGGGTCGGTATGTAAAAGCGAAAGCTTAGATCAATTTCAATCAACTCAGGAGACAAAAAATGGAAGACATCGTCATCGTTTCAGCCGCCCGCACAGCGGTTGGCAAATTCGGCGGAAGCCTTGCCAAAACCGCTGCCACCGAGCTTGGCAGCATCGTGATCAAGGAAGCCATGGCCCGCGCCAAGCTGGATGCGGCGCAGGTGGGCGAGGTCATCATGGGTCAGGTGCTGGCGGCAGGCTCGGGCCAGAACCCAGCGCGGCAGGCATCGCTCAAAGCCGGCTTGGCCAAAGAAACCCCGGCGCTCACCATCAATGCGGTGTGCGGCTCGGGCTTGAAAGCCGTGATGCTGGCGGCGCAATCGATCGCCTGGGGCGACAGCGAAATCGTCGTGGCCGGTGGTCAGGAAAACATGAGCGCCTCGCCCCACGTGCTGCTGGGCTCGCGCGACGGCCAGCGCATGGGCGACTGGAAAATGATCGACAGCATGATCGTGGACGGCCTGTGGGATGTCTACAACCAGTACCACATGGGCGTCACCGCCGAAAACGTCGCCAAGGCTTACGCCATCAGCCGCGACATGCAGGACGCGCTGGCCCTGGGCAGCCAGACCAAAGCTGCTGCGGCGCAGGCTGCGGGCAAGTTCGCGGATGAGATCATCGCCGTGTCGTTGGCGCAGAAAAAGGGCGACCCGATCATCTTCAACGCGGACGAATTCATCAACAAAAAAACCAGTGCCGAGGGCCTGGCTGGTTTGCGGCCCGCGTTTGACAAGACGGGCAGTGTGACGGCTGGCAACGCGTCGGGCCTGAACGATGGCGCGGCGGCTGTAGTGGTCATGAGCGCCAAAAAGGCTGCTGCGCTGGGCTTGAAGCCACTGGGGCGTATTGCCTCGTTCGGCACTACCGGCTTGGACCCGGCCACCATGGGCATGGGCCCGGTCTCGGCCACCCGCAAAGCCCTCACCCGCGCCGGCTGGAACGCGGCTGACGTGGATCTGTTTGAGTTGAACGAGGCCTTTGCCGCCCAAGCCTGCGCGGTGAACAAAGAGCTGGGCATCGACCCCGCTCGCGTGAACGTGAACGGCGGCGCGATTGCCATCGGCCACCCGATTGGCGCATCCGGCTGCCGCATTCTGGTCACGCTATTGCACGAAATGCAGCGCCGCGATGCCAAAAAAGGCGTGGCAGCCCTGTGTATCGGCGGCGGTATGGGGGTTGCCCTGACTATCGAGCGCTAGATTTGACGCTCATAATCAATCTCCATATCAACACCAAAGAAAGAGAAGTACAACATGAGTCAAAAAATTGCCTACGTCACCGGCGGCATGGGTGGCATCGGTACCGCCATCTGCCAGCGCCTGCACAAAGA
>JANOTE010000109.1:0-2327 GCA_031416195.1 Rhodoferax sp. | reverse complement strand
CGGGCACACGCAGTTGATGCGCGTGGACCGTGTCGGCAGCTACGAGCTGCTGGGTGAAAGCATTGACGATGCGGCTGGTGAGGCGTTTGACAAGTCAGCCAAGCTGATGGGCCTGCCGTATCCGGGCGGCCCGCATCTGGCCAAGCTGGCAGAACGCGGCGATGGCGCGGCTTTCAAGCTGCCGCGGCCGTTGCTACACAGTGGCAATCTTGATTTTTCATTTGCTGGCTTGAAAACCGCCGTGCTGACGCAGGCAAAAAAACTCGGCGACGCGCTGGAAGACCGCAAGGCCGACCTGGCCGCCTCTACCCAGGCAGCCATCGTCGATGTGCTGGTGAAAAAATCCATGGCTGCGATGACGCAAACCGGCTTGCAGCGCCTGGTGGTGGCAGGCGGCGTGGGTGCCAACGCCTTGCTGCGCAGCCAGCTCAACGCCGCCTGCGGACAGCGCGGCATTCGTGTGCATTACCCCGAGCTGGATTTGTGTACCGACAACGGCGCGATGATTGCGCTGGCGGCCGGCATGCGCGTGCAGGCAGGGTTGGAAAAAATGCAGCGCGGCTACACGTTTGACGTGAAGCCGCGATGGAGTCTGCAAAGTGGGGTGGGGCAGGTTTCAGGGCTTGACTTTGACTGACCCTGCCTCAAACCCGTGATAAAGTCCCCCCGCAACAATTTGTAAAAAGGGGAGACGATGCGAAACTTTGCAGTGCTGGGCTCAAAAATTATGGCGGCTGGCGGCTGGCGGCTGGCGGCTGGCGGCTGGCGGCTGCGTCTTAGCGGCGCTTAGTGCCTGTGGCGGCGGTACAAGCCCAACCGCCCCCACCATCAGCCTACAGGGCGTTGCCGCCACTGGCCAGCCCCTGGCGGCTGCCACCATCACCGCCCAATGCGTGAGCGGCAGCGCCCAGGCCACCAGCAGTGCAGAGGGGGCCTACACCTTGAACCTGCCCGCAGACGCTGCCTTCCCCTGCGTGCTGCAAGCGCAAACCGTGGCCCCCGCCACGGCCCTCAGCCTGCAAGCCCTGGCGCTGCAAGCGGGCACCGCTAACCTCACCCCGCTAACCACCCTGCAGTGGGCCATCACAGGCGGCAACACCAGCCGCGCCGATGGGGTCGCCGCTTGGCTGGCCAGTCACAGTGCCGCAGGGGCCTACACCTCCACCGCCGCTGCCGCTGCCTGGGCTCAGGTCAAGGCCAGACTTTTAATGATCGGGCTGGACGCCGCAGCCACCGCCACGCTAAACGCCCTGGCCGCACCCGCCACCGTCGTCTTTGTGGCCGCCAGCCCTGATGCCCATGACCACCTGCTGGACCAACTCGCCCTGCGCCTGGCCGCCAACGGCCTGAGCCTGGACACTCTGCTGGCCCAGCTGCTCAACCAAGCCCCCGTGGGCAGCTTCACTGCCAGCTCCAACGGCCTCACCGTCAACTTCAACGCCGCCGCCTCCCACGATGCCGATGGCACGGTGGCCCGCTACCACTGGAGCTTTGGCACCGGCGGCCCGGTGCTGGCGACCGCCAGCCCCACCACCAGCTTCACCTTTGCGGTCAACGGCACCTACACCGTCAGCCTGGAGGTGATCGACAACTCGGGCGCGGCTGGTAGTGCGTTTTCCCAAACTGTCACAGTAGCTGCAAGCGATGCCATACCAACTGGGGCTGTGCTGGCGGATTGGTTGTTTGGGGATGGCTCGGGCGGTGTACCGATGCCGCGTTTGAACGCTGATGGAAGTCGATTGGATAACTACCCGTTGGGGCCAAGCGCAATCCGTAATCCGCAATATGTGGCGACGGCCGCTTGCGGCACGGTGGACGGTGGAACCATTCCAAATTGCTATGACCCGATTCATAGCTACTGGGCGATTGAAACGGCTGCGATTGACCCGCTTGGAAGAATCCTGACCTACAGCATCTCTGTGGCAGGCGACTCTGCCTTGGTCGACCTTATCGGAATGCGTCAACAGCTGCGCATCAATTCGTTGACCGGGCTGATAACGCAAACGTGCGTAAATCCTGTTGGTGCCAACTTGACTGGTTGTTACGACGCCACGAGTCTAGAAGTATTCACGCTCACGGTCACCGCACAGCCGCCCGGAGGCGCAATCCCGTTGGTGCGGACGTTCAAGATGGTGGTTTGGAATCAAGGCTAAAGGTCAATGAGGAATCCATCATGTCCTTGATCTGGTTCGCGATGGAATTTTTTGGGATTTTTCCGATGCGGCAAGCGGTTCTGTAGCTTGTAAGAAGGCTGTCCCCTTAGAAGTCAGTCTATTGTTAGTGGACTCATTCGCCATAAGTTTTGATAGTCCGGAACATGGCATCCG
>JANOTE010000108.1:0-5834 GCA_031416195.1 Rhodoferax sp. | reverse complement strand
TGAAAATCATCGCGCTCCATCATCCGCGCCACGTTGTACTTGGCCGCCAGTTGAATCATGCCGCGCGCGCCCAGCGGGTCGCTCCACTCGCTGTTGTAGCGGATTTCGGTTTTGGCCGGGTCCAACACCAGACTGGCCTGCTTGTAGTACGTTTCGGCGTTGACCTTGATTTGTTCCGCGCTTAACGGCGGGCGGGTGGTGTTGCGGCCCGACGGGTCGCCAATCAGGCTGGTGAAATCGCCAATCAAAAAGATCACCGTGTGTCCCAAATCCTGCAACTGGCGCATTTTGTTCAGCACCACAGTGTGGCCAATGTGAATGTCGGGCGCGGTCGGGTCCAGCCCCAGCTTGATCCGCAACGGCTGTCCGGTGGCCTCAGAGCGGGCCAGTTTCTTCAGCCAGTCGTCCTGCGGCAACAGTTCCGCACAGCCGCGCAACGACACGGCCATGGCTTCCTGAACGCGGCTTGTGGCAGGGTGAACAAGGGAGGCAGGAGTCGAGTCTTGATTCATAAGGGTTTTTCTAGATACACAGGATGCTGTGGCGGTTATACTCCGCCCTCGCTTGCCGAATCTCGCGGTCAAAGTCTTAGCCCAGACGCCCAATTCGGTAACTTTAGATTTTAGTTGTAGCGCTTTGTCTGCAACTCCTCTCATGGGATCACCCGTTTTGATCAATGGTTTGATTATTTTTGCGAACGAAGCACGGGCATTCGCCCACTACATCCTTCAAACTTACCCGAAACGCCTGACCGCATTGGTCGCAGCTTTGACTTTGGGCGGAGCAGGTGGCGCGTTTGCCATCGCCTCACTGGCACCCGATGCGGCAGAGCTGCCTGTGCGCGAAGTGAGCGAAGCACCGCAACCGCTGGCCAGCTTGCTGAGGGCACCCCAAATCGAAACCCCCGGTGCTCTGGGCTTGCCTGACCTGGGCCCGTTAACCCTTTACCGCTCCGACGTTTCCCGCGCCACCGACACGGCAGATACGCTGCTCAAACGCATGGGCATCAGCGATGCGAGCGCCGCCGCTTTCCTGCGCACTGACCCGCTGGTGCGCAAAAGCCTGTGGAGCCGTGCTGGCCGAAGCTTGAGCGCCGAGGCAGCGGCAGATCACAGTCTGCTCAAATTAATCGCTCGCTGGATGCCCACGGACGACGGCAATTTTTCGCGTCTGATCGTCGAGAAAACTCCGCTTGGCATGACTTCCCGGCTGGAAACCGCGCCACTGGTGGCCTCAACGCGGCTGGCCAGCGGCACCATTACCTCGTCGCTGTTTGCAGCCACGGACGCAGCGGGTTTGCCGGATTCCATCGGCGTGCAGGTGGCCGAAATCTTTGCCGGCGATATCGATTTTCACCGCGCGCTGCGCAAGGGCGACCGTTTCTCCATCACCTACGAAGCGTTGGAGGCCGATGGTGAGCCCATGCGCAGCGGCCGGGTATTGAGTGCTGAGTTTGTCAACCATGGCAAACGCTACCAAGCCATGTGGTTTGCAGGCCAGGGCAACTCCAAAGGCGCGTACTACACACTGGACGGCCAAAGCCTTCGACGTGCGTACTTGGCTTCCCCCCTTGAATTCTCCAGGATAACCAGCGGCTTCAAGATGCGCCTGCACCCGATTCTCCAGACCTGGCGCGCTCACCTGGGTGTTGACTACGCGGCACCCACTGGCACGCCAGTGCGCACCATTGGCGACGGTGTGATCGAGTTTGCCGGTGTGCAAAGTGGCTACGGCAATGTCGTCACCGTCAACCACGGCAAAGAAAATGCCACGGTTTACGCGCACTTGAGCAAAATCAATGTGCAAAAGGGCCAGAAAGTCAGCCAGAGCGACATCATTGGCCTGGTCGGCTCCACCGGCTGGTCTACCGGGCCGCACTTGCATTTTGAGTTCCGCGTCAACGGCGTACACCACGACCCGCTGACCATCGCCCGCCAAAGCGAAGCGCTGCCCATCAACACCGCTGCCAAAGCGCAGTTCGACAGCACCGCTGCCATGGTGCGCGTGGCGCTGACGGCAGCCAGCTCAATTCAACAGGCTTCCGCGCAGTAGCAGTGCCACTGTCTGGGCAACAACCCGAGCGCTACATCGGCCTGATGTCAGGCACTTCACTGGACGGTGTCGATGGTGTCATCGCCGATTTTGCGGGCGACAAAATCAAGGTTCTTGCTCACGCTTACGCACCTTTTGCGCCCGCGTTGCGCACCGAGTTGCTCGCATTGAACGCTTCGGGATACGATGAGTTGCATCGCGCCGCCTTGGCCGAAAATGCCTTGGCACGTGCCTATGCGAAGGTAGTTGCCGCCCTGTTGCACCCAGCTGGCGAGGGGCGTGACAGCATTCGAGCCATCGGTGCCCACGGTCAAACCGTGCGCCACCGTCCGCAGGCTTTTGATGCCGACCCGTCCCGTCAAGTGGCTGGCGGCTACACCTTGCAACTCAACAACCCCGCCTTGCTGGCGGAACTGACGGGAATCGACGTGGTGGCCGACTTTCGCCGCCGCGATGTAGCGGCAGGAGGCCAAGGCGCGCCGCTGGTTCCGGCCTTTCACCGGGCCGTTTTCGCTGGTGCCACCGATAGCGTGGCCGTGCTCAATATTGGAGGTATCTCCAACATCACACTGCTGAACGCTGCCGACTCGGGGGATGACAGGGAGGTCGCAGGCTTTGACTGCGGGCCAGGCAACGCGTTGATGGATCATTGGTGCCAAGCCCACACCGGCCAGCCATTTGATGACTCAGGTCGCTGGGCGGCCAGTGGGCAGGTTCACACGGATTTTCTGGCAAGCCTGCTCAACGAGCCTTACTTTCGCCAGCCACCGCCCAAAAGTACCGGCCGCGACTTGTTCAATGGGGATTGGCTTACGGCTAAGCTTGCGCCCTTTAAAAATCTGAAACCCGAAAATCTGAAACCGGTTGATGTGCAAGCGACGCTGACTGAATTGACCGCCCGCGTGTGCTGCGATGCGCTGCCAGCTTCACCCAGATGTGTCGCGAAACTGATCGTCTGCGGCGGTGGTGCGCTCAACACACACCTGATGGCGCGCCTGGCTACTTTGTCGGGTCTGAAGGTGGAATCATCGCAACTACATGGCCTGCCACCGTTGCAAGTGGAGGCCACAGCCTTCGCCTGGCTGGCGCGCAAATGCATCCAGCGCGAAACAGGCAACGTGCCAAAAGTAACGGGCGCCCAAGGCGCCCGAATACTGGGTGCGATCTACCCAGCCTGACTCAGTTAGAGGCCTGGCACCGCAGAAAGCTACGCCGAAAAGCTGGAGCCACAGCCACAGGTGGTGGTGGCATTGGGGTTTTTAATCACAAACTGCGCACCTTGCAGGTCTTCTTTGTAATCAATCTCGGCACCCACCAAGTACTGATAGCTCATCGCATCAATCAACAGCGACACGCCGTTTTTGGTCATCGTGGTGTCGTCTTCGTTGGTGATTTCATCAAAAGTGAATCCGTATTGGAAACCCGAACAGCCGCCACCTTGCACGAAAACGCGCAGCTTCAGGTCGGGGTTGCCTTCTTCAGCGATCAGGTCGGCCACCTTGGTTGCCGCACTGTCGGTGAACAGAATCGGGGCGGGCGGCATTTCAGTCTGGATATTTTCGGCCAGGGCACTCATCATTTCTCCTTCGACGCACGAAATTCGAGCGATTCAACCAATATTACAGCAAATCGCTCAAGTTTGAGGTCAACCGTTATTTGCCGCCAGTTTCAGTGTGGGCTTTTCCTCGCCCGCCAACGCACCGGGCAAGATGGGGCGCAACTGTCCCGCCACCAGGGCACCTTGGTGCATCTCCAATGCGGCGTAATGCACATCGCCTTCAATGCGCGCCTTGGGCTGCAATTCCAACATCACTTGGGCGTAAATGGGGCCTTTGACCGTGCCGTTGATGATGATGTGATCGGCGTGCATCTCACCTGTCACCGTGGCCTGCTCGGAAATCACCAGCAAACTGCGCTCGTCTTCTGACGACCGGATATTGCCGATCACTGAGCCATCAACCCGCAGCCCTTCCGAGAACCTGAAATTTCCCGTAATCTGGCTGCCCTGCGCAATCAGACTTTTGATAGGGGGTGGTTTTTTCTTCAGGAACATGATGTTGTCTCCAACGCTAGACTTTGATGGACTGTGAGGCTTTTACTGAAGAGCCCTCTACGACTTTGACGGACACGGTTTTGACGGTTGTCTGCGCAGGCAGGTCAAACAAACCTTCGGTTCGACCATATTGGCGGAACTTCAAATCCTGCGCGCCGCCTGGCAACACACCCACCCAAGGCTTGCCTTGGGAAACACCAGAGAAGCTAACTTCAAGGCGGCCATTGAACTCAGGCGCGTTTTTTTGCGAATGCATCACCACCACTTGCCATTTTACCTGGCGGTCGTTGACCACCTCGGCTTGCAAACCACGCACGGTAATGCCCTCGCCGCCGGTCGACGGAATCAGTTTTTCAAAAAACCCCAAGTCATCCTTGAGCTTTCGGTTCTCAGAATCGAGCAGCTTGTTGTGCGCCATCAGGCCCATGCTGGCGGCTTTCTCGGTGGTCACCAAGGTGCCTGCCGTGTCAGCGATGGTTTGCGCTTTTTCACGCGCCATGACGGCGGTGGACAGCTCCGCGCGCAACGTCACCAACTCGATGTGGGCACGCTCCAGTTCGGCCCTGGCACCGCCATCCAGCCCCGCAATTTCCCGGCCAAACTCGAAAGCCCATAAGCCGATGGCCGCGCAGAACCCAAAAACAATTGCCAGCATTGCCCACCGAAAAGGCCAAGGCAATGCACTGCGAACCAACATGCGCGGGGAGCTGACGGACAAACGACGGCGAAGCAGGCGAAATTTCATGCTGGGACGGGTAGCGGGACG
Organism: Rhodoferax sp.; assembly: GCA_031416195.1. GTDB lineage: Bacteria > Pseudomonadota > Gammaproteobacteria > Burkholderiales > Burkholderiaceae_C > JANYCG01. The sequence continues at coordinate 963 of JANOTE010000108.1, read as the reverse complement.
GCGAGTCTAACAGCGCGCGGCGGGTGCAGCTGTAAGCGATTGGCCGTGCTTCGACCAAAAAAAACCGCCCACACCGTGACGTGCTGGGCGGTTTTGGCGCAACGCCTGAGATCAGCGTTTCGAGAACTGCTTCCTGCGGCGAGCACCGTGCAGGCCGACTTTCTTACGCTCAACTTCGCGCGCATCACGCGTCACGAAGCCTGCTTTGGACAGCTCGGGCTTGAGGCTGGCGTCATAGTCAATCAGCGCGCGGGTGATACCGTGGCGCACCGCACCGGCCTGGCCGGACTCACCACCACCGGCCACATTGACCATGATGTCAAAGGTTTCTGCGTGGTTGGTCAACAACAACGGCTGTTTGCAAATCATGATGGAGGTGCCACGACCAAAGAATTTTGCAATGTCTTTGCCGTTGACGACGATCTGGCCGGAGCCTTTTTTCAGAAACACGCGGGCGACGCTTGATTTGCGACGGCCGGTGCCATTGTTCCAATCACCGATCATTTTGCGGCTCCGGTTGTGTTGGTGGCTGAGCGGTTGGAAATGTCCAGAACCTTGGGTTGCTGGGCCGTGTGCGGATGCTCCGCACCGCCGTAAACCTTGAGCTTCTTGATCATCGCGTAGCCCAGGGGGCCTTTTGGGAGCATGCCTTTGACGGCTTTTTCCAACGCACGGCCCGGAAACTTCGCTTGCATGTCGCGAAAGTTGATCGCGGAGATGCCACCGGGGTAGCCGGAGTGGCTGTAGTAGATTTTGTCGATCGGCTTGGCACCGGTGACGCGCAGCTGCGCTGCGTTGATGATGACGATGAAGTCACCCGTGTCGACGTGAGGCGTATAAATGGCCTTGTGTTTGCCGCGCAAACGGAGAGCAACTTCGCTGGCTACTCGTCCGAGGACCTTGTCGGTCGCGTCAATCACAAACCACTCGTGCACCACGTCAGCGGGTTTGGCGCTGAAAGTT
>JANOTE010000107.1:0-2742 GCA_031416195.1 Rhodoferax sp. | reverse complement strand
CAAGCTGGCCCACGCTATCGTCGTTGGACCGATCGCCCGGCTGGAATTCATCCGCATGGGCGCTACGCAAGCGGGTGACAATGAAATCATTGAGGCACAGATTTCTGCGCAGCAATTCCGCGATCTCGACCTGCAAAACGGTGAAGCGGTGTTGCTTACGCCGCGTCAAGCCAGATTCTTTGTCACCGCCCGACCCAACTGACATCATCCCACCGCCCTGGTTGGCATCTCCAGCGCTGCCACACTGGAGGTCATCGCACAGAACGCATAGAAAGTTCACACGTGCGGGCAGATCAACCGCACCTTCGGAAAGTAGGTTTTGATCCTCACCGGGTCGCGGGTCAGCAGAGTGTGGCCAGATTGTTGCGCGTGGGCACCGATGAAAAAATCTGGCAAGGTTGCCACGCGCGAGCCACCTGCTGCGCGATAAATCATGTATGCCCTGGCGGCGGCAAAAGCTGCTGCGCCAGAAATCGGGTCAAGCTTGATGTTGGCGCTTCGCAAGAATTGATCCTCTGCTTTCGGGTCGACAAAGCTGCGCGAAATTTCAGCGTATATCACGATGTTGATCGCCAGCGTCTGCTGTGCGGCGCACTCGTTGAGGCGCTCCACACTCCACTCAGCCCAAACCGGCTTTTGCTCGATCACATCGAGCAAAACACTGCTGTCCACCAAAATCATCGCATGCTGTCCTCGCCACGGGTTTCACGCAAAATTTCTTCGGTACACAAGCCTGCAATACCGATTCCCAGAAACTTGCGAAACGGGTTGACTGCCTTGGGCTTGGCAGGCTGTTGCTGCGCCGGGGCAATTGCCACACGGCCATCCGGCAGAGGCTCGAAATCCACCGCGTCACCAGGTCGCACCCCGAGATGCAGCCGCATGTTTTTGGGCAAGGTGACCTGGCTTTTGCTGGTCAAGGCGTAGCTCATAGCGGGCTCCTTTGAGGTCATCCCACATTTTATCATTACATCAATTTTTACCTTGGTATTACTTTTTAACCCAGTACCGATGGTTGAAGTTTTTGATTACTCAGTGGTAGCCCTGCTCCCGCTGGTGGCGAACCGCAAGCACGATCACCACATCTGCCGACTCGTCATATTGGTACAGCGCCAAGTAACCTGAGTTGCCTCGCGAAATCACCAGCTCACGCAGGCCTTGCTCTATCGGCCTTCCAATCATTGGATGACGCTCCAAAATACTGAGCGCATCGGTGATCAGATCATTGGTTCGCACTGCTTCCAGTGGCTGCGTTGCCAGCAAAAAATCCACCAGTCGATCCAGATCGTTGGCCGCCTCAATCGAGAGTACCCAACGCGTCATCAGGCGCTGGGCACCAGCCGCTCTAGGCGCAAAGGCTTGGGGCGGGTGACTTTAAGCCCGCGCGCTTTAGCCTTGAGGTAGTCCGCAAACGCTGCCCCGTCCAGCACCTGTCCAGAAGCAATCGTTTGCTGGCGTGAACTCAGTGCATCGGCCACAAAAGCACTGTGCTTCTCGGCGGTGGTCAAGGCCGACTCAATCGCGTTCACCATCAAGGCGTGTGATGTCACGCCTTGATTGACTGCAAGTTGATTAAGGCGAGCCTTAGTTTCTTCGGGGAGTTTGACTGACAAGGTTGGCATGGCATTTCTCCTGTGGTGTTAAATACTACCATGGTAATACCGACCCTAAAATCCAAGTCGTAAAATGTTGTGCCTGCTTGATAACCACAAGCCAAAGCGACACCGAAAATGATCCGACTCACTGAACTCAAACTTCCGCTTGACCACACACCTGCCGACCTGAACGCGCTGGTTCACAGCACATTGGGGGTCCCTGCAACTGATGTTGCGCAGTGGCAGATTTTCAAGCGCAGCTACGACGCGCGCAAAGCCGCCTTGCTCGTGGTTTACATTGTCGATGTGGCGCTGCATGGCGCAGATGCCGCGACGGCGATCCTGTCAAAGCACGCAGGCAACCCACACCTTTTCGCGGCACCCGACATGGCTTATCGCTGGGTGGCGCATGCGTCATCGAATGTGGCGCTGCGCCCTGTGGTGGTGGGCTTCGGCCCCTGCGGCATCTTTGCGGCGCTGCTGCTGGCGCAAATGGGCTTAAAACCGATCGTGCTGGAGCGCGGCAAAAAAGTGCGTGAGCGCACCCAAGACACCTGGGGCCTTTGGCGCAAAAACCAGCTCAACCCCGAGAGCAACGTGCAGTTTGGCGAGGGGGGTGCAGGCACGTTTTCGGACGGCAAGCTGTGGAGCCAGATCAAGGACCCGCGTTTTCTGGGCCGCAAGGTGATGCAGGAGTTTGTCAAGGCCGGCGCGCCCGAAGACATCCTGATTGAATCGCACCCGCACATTGGCACCTTCAAGCTGGTGAAAGTGGTGGAGAACATGCGCGAGCAGATCATCGCGCTGGGTGGCGAGATCCGGTTTGAGCAGCGGGTGACGGACGTGCAGCTTGAAGCGATTGCCGGTGGCATCGATGGCCGCACGCACCAGATACGCGCGCTCACGGTGCTGGATGTCGCCGCCAACACTACCTATGATTTGCGCGCCGACCAGGTCGTGATGGCACTCGGGCACAGCGCCCGCGACACCTTTGCCATGTTGTACCGGCGCGGCGTTTGCATGGAGGCCAAGCCGTTTTCCATCGGGTTTCGCATTGAGCATCCGCAGGGCCTGATTGACCGGGCGCGCTGGGGTCGGCATGCCGGGCATCCTTTACTGGGCGCCGCCGAATACAAACTCGTCCACC
>JANOTE010000106.1:0-4070 GCA_031416195.1 Rhodoferax sp. | reverse complement strand
CCCTCAATTATGGGCGATTTGGGCTGGTTTCAAGTGCCGGGCGGCACTTTGAGGGGGACGGTGGAGCTCAGAGCGGGTGTGCATGAGAAAATAAGCGGTTCGTCCATCATCCCTCCAACCACCTCGCCAGCAGCCCGTTCGCACCCACCATGTCGCTGACAATCACTCAACTGGGTAAATACGAGATTCGCCGAGAGCTGGGCAAGGGCGCCATGGGCGTTGTGTATGAGGGGTTTGACCCGGTGTTGTTGCGCCGGGTTGCGATCAAAACCATTCTGCCCGCGCAACTCGTCAAGGGCGAAGCGGCCGACATCATGGCGCGGTTTCGGCGTGAGGCTCAGGCCGCCGGGCGGCTGAATCACCCCGGCGTTGTAGCGGTGTATGACTACGGCGAGGCGATCGCGTCTGACGACCAGACCCGCATCGTCTCGCCTGGCAGTGACAGTGCAGCGGGTCAGTTGGTGGCTTACATCGCGATGGAGTTCGTCGAAGGCCAGGAGCTTAAAGAACATTTTGAGGCCAATGAATGCTTTACCGTCACCGAGTCGGCCCGCATCATGGGCGAGATCCTGGATGCGCTGGCGCACTCGCACGGCCAGGGCGTGATCCACCGCGACATCAAGCCCGCCAACCTGATCATGCTGGCCGATGGCCGGATAAAAATTGCCGACTTTGGCATTGCCCGCACCGAGACCTCGGAGCTGACGCTGGCTGGCACCGTGCTGGGCACACCCGCGTACATGTCGCCCGAGCAGTTTCTGGGCCAGCGCGTCGATGCGCGCAGTGATCTGTTTTCCTGCGGCATTATTCTGTACCAGTTTTTGACGGGCGAGAAGCCTTTCACCGGCAACCCGACGACCATCATGTACAAGGTGCTGCGTGAGGAGGCGGTGCCGCCCTGTCATTTAAACCTGATGCTGCCCGAGGTCTGGAACGAGGTGCTGAAAACCGCGATCGCCAAGCACCCGGATGACCGCTACCAAAGCGCCAGCGATTTTGCAGCCGCCATTCGCCACGCCCTGGCGCGGCATGGCCCAGGGCCGCTGGTGCCGGACTCGCAACTGGGGCTGTACCCGAGCCAGACGGCAGCATTGGAGGTAGAGGCCAATGCTCGGGTACCCGATCAGCAAGCGAAGCCCAACGAGATCGCCAAGAACGCAGCAGGGCCCTTGCGCAATGCCCGCACGGTGCGCCTGGTTGCCACCGTATTGGCGCTGATGATTGTGGTGGTAGTGGCGATTTATGCGGCAATCGGCAACCGGCGCACAGCCAGTCCACCCGGCGATATCCCGCCCGTGACACAGTCATCAAAATCTTCGGCAACTTCGGCAACTTCGCCCGCAAGTCCAGCATCGACTGAATCGATCACGCCACCGACACCCACCGTCACCCCACCCGCACCCGCACCTGTGCCTGCAATGGTTCAGCCTGCGCCAAGCCCACCGCCAGGCCCACTGACCAATCCTCCCAATTTACCCAGCCGATCCAAACCGCCCAACGAGCCTGCAGCGGCAGACGCGCCAAAGCCCGTAAGGCCACGTCCAGCCGTGGCAAACAGCCCAAAAGTACCCGTGCCGGATGGCTCCCCACGCTCCCCGCGATGTGCTTTAATTCTGCAAAAGGCGATGCTGGACGAGCCCCTCAAACCGGAAGAACGAAAGTTTTTGAACGAATCATGCCAATAACAGTCTTGAAAAATCGTGCGGTGCGTGTTATTACCGCTTACGCTGCTTGGCTGCGTTGGTTCGCTGTTGCCGCAGGCACTGCGTCGATCGTGGCGTGTCAAACCCCGGGCCCCGCGCCAGCCCCTGAGCGCCCGCAGGCTTTGGTAGCCCCCGTTACCTTCGAGCGGGCGATTGACTTTGCGGTGGACGATTTGCTGATCCAGCTTCAACGTCTGCCCGAATTTCAGGTCGCACCTGCTCCCACCGGGATTGCCGCCGTGCTGCGCAAAGATGAACCCGTCGCGGCCAAAGTTCGTTTGGTGGTGGATAACGCGGTTGACGGCGTGACGGGCCAGCAAACCGTGGCTACCCGCGCACTGGACAAGCGCTTGCTGGACGGCGTGGTGGCGCGCTTCCCGAGGTTTCAGGTGGCACCCATTTCAGCGGGTGATGTCGCCGCTTCACGCTTTATTTTGACCACGGCGGTGACGCTGTTTGCAGCAGCGCAGGACAAAACATCCAGCTACCGGTTGAACCTGGCGCTGACCGACGGTCGCAACGGCATCGTGGTGGCGCAGGCCTCCGCGCAGGCCACGGGTGAGACGGTCGACTCCACCCCCACGCCGTTTTACCGCGATAGCCCCTCGCTGGTGAAGGATCGCACGGTGGAGGGCCAGATTCGCACCGCGCAAGCAACGCCTGGCACGCCCGCCGACGGCGTCTATATCGCCAGCCTCTCGGTGGCGGCGTTGATCTCAGAAGGCTCACGGTTGTATGAGGCGGGCGAGTATGCGCAGGCGCTGGCTGTGTACGAGACCGCAGCCGCCAGGCCGGATGGCCGTCACCTGAGGGTGTTCAACGGCCTGTACCTGAGCAACATCCAGTTGAACCGCGCAGACGGTGCCGAAGCCGCGTTTGCCCGCTTGGTGTTGCTGGGTTTAACGACCAATTCGCTGGCGGTCAAATTCCTGTTCAAACCGGGTAGCACCGACTTTTGGCCTGACCCCAAAATCAACGCCGCCTATCCCATGTGGATTCGCGTGGTGGCGCGCGAGAGCCTTGCCGCTAAAGCCTGCATCACCGTGGCGGGGCACACCAGCCGCACGGGGACAGACCAGGCCAACGAGCGCCTGTCGATGTCGCGCGCCGTGGCGATTCAAAAACGGCTCGAAGGGGTTTCCCCCGAGATCGCCGGGCGTTTGCAGTCCACCGGCTTTGGCTTTCGGGAGAACCTCATTGGCACCGGCTCAGACGACGTGCGGGATGCCCTGGATCGGCGGGTAGAGTTCCGGGTACGCAACTGCTGATGCTACTACTTGTATAGCGCATTGTGAATATGTTACGAGAGCTAGAGTCTAAAAACATGTGTAATTTGGCGGATTTCCATCATGTTCAGTTGAAAATTAACCTGTAGGTTAATTTTCATGGCGACCGGTGCAATCTGGGTGAGGAAAGCGCGGCAATCTGGTCTTTGATGGCACTCAAAATTGTGCTGCTGTCAGTGCTACCGTTCCCAAGGAGTTTTTGCAGCGCCTGCAGGTCTTTCACGCTTGGCGCAACTTTGATCTGCGCCAATGCACCATCTACGTTGCGGCTTTTGAGCAAAGCGGCAACTTTGCCGGGCCACACGCTGTGCTTACTCACGGCTTTGCATGGTTTTGCACGGTTTCAGATGCTTTTGGCCGCGCTCACTCCAGCGGTGGGATACGCAGCTTCTGGCCAGGGTAAATCTTGTCGGGGTGGCTCAGCATGGGTTTGTTGGCCTCGAAAATCACCGGGTATTTGCTGGCATCGCCGTAGTAGGTTTTTGCGATGGCGGACAGCGTATCGCCGCGCTCCACGTCGTGGTACTCGGATTCATCCGCCGGCTCGGCCGCCACCAGCATGTTGTCCACCGCCTGCACACCGCCCACGTTGCCGCAGCACAGCGTCACCTTCTCCACAATGGCCTGTGATGGCGCATCCCCCTGAACCGTGACGGTGCCGGTGGCACCATCAAACATCACAAAAAGGCCAGTCAGCCCCAGGTTCTGCGATTCAATGTAAGTAGTGATGCCCGCTGCGGCTTTGGCGTTCAACTCGTCCAACGTAGGCTTGGCTGCGGGGTCGGCAGCGGCAGCCACTGCGGCTTTTTCGACCTCAGCCGTGCCAAACAGCTTTTGACCCGCCTCTTTGATAAAACTGAACATTCCCATGGTGATACCCCTGTAAATTGATGAAACTTATGCTCTCACGACAACCGTCGCGATGGATCCGAATGTACCTGCAAATACTTGGATTCCGCGTGACACTTTGGTTACATTTTGTCCCGGGAATGTTAGCAATGTTGAGCAGCGGATGGGCACAGACGCTCACCAACTGTTGCGCAACTCCCGCAGCTTCAAAAACACCGTTTTGGCATCAGGC
>JANOTE010000105.1:0-16682 GCA_031416195.1 Rhodoferax sp. | reverse complement strand
AATATTCAGCGCGAAGACCTCAATCCGCTGGAAGAAGCGCAAGGTCTGCAACGCTTGGTCAAAGAGTTTGGGCTCACTCACGAATTGGCAGCGCAAGCGGTGGGGCGATCCCGCAGTGCCGCCAGCAACCTGTTGCGGTTGCTGAATTTGGCCGATCCGGTGCAGACCATGCTGATGGCCGGTGACATCGACATGGGCCATGCGCGCGCGTTGTTGGCGCTGGACCGCGCCACCCAAATCACCGCTGCGGCGCGCATCGCCGCCAAAAAACTGTCGGTGCGCGAAACCGAGAGCCTGGTGAAAAAACTCAGCGCCGAGTTTTCATTAATCGCATCGCCCCATTCCAAGAACTCAAAACAGGAGAAATCCCGAGACTTGAAGCGGGTGGAAGAAGAGCTGTCAGACCTGCTGACCGCGCAAGTTGAGGTGCGCATCAAGAAGCGCGTCAAACGCGCGGGGCGCATGGAGGACATGGGCGAGTTGTCGATTGGCTTTGCCTCGATGGACGAACTCAACAGCTTGATCGACCGCATCACGCACGGGGCTAGCCGCTAGTACCGGTGCTATGCTGTCATCAAACGCCATTGCGCCGAGTTGAAAGTGCCAACCCTCATGACTGCTGATATGGCCCGCGAGCCCACTCCGTCCAAGGCGACCGTTACCGTTACCGTCATCGACGGCTCGCCCGACACCCACCGCGCACTCAAAGCCAGCGCGGATTTCCTGCGTGACAACAGCGACCTGCTGGAGCGGGAAGTCGCCCGGCGCACGCAGGAGATCTCCAACGCACAGGAGGTGACGATTCTGGCGATGACCTCACTGGCCGAAACGCGCGACTCCGACACCGGCAACCACATCCGGCGCACCCAGCATTACGTCAAAGCGCTGGCCCAGGCGTTGACCAAACACCCTCGCTTCAAAGGTCTGCTAAGTGCGCAGGTCATCAGTGTGCTGTTCAAATCTGCGCCACTGCACGACATTGGCAAGTTAGGTATTCCGGACCGTATCCTGCTCAAGCCGTCCAGCCTGTCCCCGCAGGAGTTTGAGATCATGAAAACCCACACCACACTCGGTTTTGAAGCGATCGAGCAAGCCGAAAAAACACTTGGCACCCCAGTCCCCTATTTACAAATGGCCAAAGAGATCGCGCTGTCGCACCAAGAGAAGTGGGACGGCAGCGGTTACCCGCAGGGCCTCAAGGGCGATGCCATCCCCATGTCCGCCCGCCTGATGGCCGTGGCCGATGTGTACGACGCGCTGATCAGCCAGCGCGTCTACAAAGCCGCCTTGCCACACGACCGCGCGGTGCAAATTGTCTTCCAGGGCCGTGGCTCGCACTTCGACCCCGACATGGTCGATGCCTTCATCGAGATCCAGCACGAGTTCGATGCCATCGCGCAGCGCTACAAAGACTCCGATGCCAACCTGCAAAAGAAGATGGAGTACATGGCCCAAGCCATTGCCGAAGAGCCGTCGCGGTTTTTGGAGATTTGATTCCGTTCCCATTCCAATCGGATGGGTCGTTGCGCCTCCTAGCTGTGCTAGAGCACTGTCGTCGTCGCCAAGCCTACTCTCCGATTGAAATGAAAACGGAGTGATATTGGGGTAACTCAAGTCTTTACCAGCTAAAAATCTTCCCCGGATTCATGATGTTCTTTGGGTCTAGCGCACGCTTGATGCTGCGCATCATGTCCACCGTGCCGGCGCCGGTTTCGGTGAGGAGGAAGTCCATCTTGTGCAGGCCAATGCCGTGCTCGCCGGTGCAGGTGCCTTCCAGCGACAGCGCACGTTCTACCAGGGCGTGATTTAGCTTCTCTGCGGCCACACGCTCTTCGGGCAAGTTGGGGTCGATCAAGTAGCCGAAGTGGAAATTGCCGTCACCGACGTGGCCGACCAAAAAGTACGGGATGCCGCTGGCATCGGCTTGCGCGACGGACTCCAGCAGGCAATCGGCCAGGCGGCTGATGGGCACACAGGTGTCGGTAGAAATGGCTCTACAGCCGGGGCGGCTTTGCAGCGCGGCGAAATAGACGTTGTGGCGGGCCGTCCACAGGCGCGTGCGCTCTTCCGGTGTGGTGGCCCATTCAAATGCATTGCCACCCAGGTCGCTGGCCAGCTCCTGCACCGCGTCGCTTTGCTCTTTCACGCTGTTCGGGCTGCCGTGAAACTCCATCAGCAACAAAGGTTCTTCGCGCAAGCCTAGCTTGGCGTAACTGTTCACCATCCTCACGGTGTGTACGTCAATCAGCTCCACGCGCGCGATGGGGATGCCCATCTGGATGATTTGAATCGTGGTGCGCACCGCCGCCTCGATGCTGGGGAACGAGCAGATTGCCGCCAATATCGCCTCGGGCAGCGGGTACAGCTTGACGGTGATTTCGGTCAGCACGCCCAAGGTGCCTTCGCTGCCGACCATCAGGCGCGTCAGGTCGTAGCCCGCACTGGATTTTTTGGCCCGCGTGCCGGTGCGGATGATGTCGCCCGATGCCGTGACGACTTCCAGCGCCAGCACGTTCTCGCGCATGGTGCCGTAGCGCACGGCGTTGGTGCCGCTGGCGCGTGTGGCGCTCATGCCGCCGATGGACGCGTCTGCGCCAGGGTCGATGGGGAAAAACAGCCCGGTGCTTTTGACTGCTTCATTGAGCTGCTTGCGCGTGACGCCCGCCTGCACGGTCACCGTCAAATCTTCGGCGTTAATGCTCAGCACTTTGTTCATGCGGCTCACGTCGATGCTGATGCCGCCTTGCACCGCCAGCAAATGCCCTTCGAGCGACGAGCCCACGCCAAATGGAATCACCGGCACGCCATGCTCAGCCGCCAGCTTCACCGCCGCTGCAACATCAGCCGTGCTCTCGGCAAACACCACGGCGCTGGGCGGCGGCACACTGAATGACGACTCATCCCGCCCATGCTGCTCACGCACGACCAAAGCGGTCGAGCAGTTCGCGCCAAATCGGCTTTTTAGCGCTTCAATCAGCGCAGGCGGTACAGCGCGCTGGTTGACTTCGGGCATCAGATGCAAGGGGCGGGTGGGTGCGTTCATGAGAGTTAATTTCCGCAGTAATTGTCGAATGTGGGGTCAATTGAAGAGTCAATAGAAGGGTCAACTGAATGGGTTCACAACACGAGCCCCAGTGGGCATAAAGTGCTTCACATTTCGGGTGACGACGCTCAGGTTGTGGTGAAGCGCCGTGGCCGCAATCAGGTTGTCAATGCCTTTGTTACCTGTCTGCACGCTCAACCGTCCCCACAGTTTAGCGACGGCGGCGGAAACTGGAAGAATATTCTGGGCAAACCGCAACTCTGTGGATGCAAGCCATTGGGCAAGATCGTCCGCGAAGGCTGGGTTTCTGCTTCGCTGGCGCTGGGCACCCGCTTCAATTTCGCCGATCGTTATTGCGCTGAGATAGGTGGTTCGCGGGTTCTGAGCAGTCAGATACGCCGTTACTCCCGCGTTGGGCCGGGCCTTGCGTAACTCGGACAAAACCATCGTATCGAGCAAGATCATGAGAAATCAAACTCGCGTGGCTCCGCGTTCAAGCGCTCCTGCGGTGTGCGCACGCGCTTGCCAGTCGCACCAGGCTGCAGTGGTTCCTTCGGAATGGCCAGAAGGTGCTCGATCAAATTGAGTGCAGTTCGAGCCCTGCCTGACGTACCGCGTTGCAAACGTTCAAAGTCTTGCTGGGAAACCACCACCACCGCCTGCTTGCCCCGGCGTGTGACGTGCTGCGGAACGCCGCGTAAAGCGTTTTCCACCACAGCGCTGAATTGGGCCTTGGCATCCTGTAGTTTCCAGGCCGTGCTGGAACTTTGCAAAGTAGACGATGACATATCAGATGACTAGTTGAACAGACTAGTCATATTATCCACATTTGTTGCAATTGCGTCCTGCTGGGTGCCAGTTCTACAAATGGCCCCTGCGACAATTGCCTTTTCAGACTCACCAAAAGTAAATTATGGGACAACGACTCACACAAATCGCCACCCGCACCGGGGATGACGGCAGCACCGGCCTGGGTGACAACACGCGCGTGCGCAAAGACGCGCTGCGCGTACACGCGATGGGCGATGTGGACGAACTCAATTCCAATATCGGCGTGCTGCTGTGCGAGGCCATGCCTGAAGGGCTGCGCACGCTCTTGGTGGAGATTCAGCACCAGCTCTTCAACCTGGGTGGTGAGCTGTCGATTCCTGGGTTTGAGTTGCTGAAGCCTGAGGCCGTGCTGGCGCTGGACGAAGCGCTGGCGGAGCACAACGAAGCATTGCCGCGCCTGCAAGAGTTCATCCTGCCCGCAGGCACCCGCGCCGCTAGCCAAGCGCACGTGTGCCGCACCATCGCGCGCCGCGCCGAACGCGCCGTGGTGGCGCTGGAGGCGCAAGATGCGTTGAAAAACACACCACGCCAGTATCTCAATCGGCTGAGCGATTTAATGTTTGTGCTGGCGCGGGTGTTGAATCGCTATCGGACTGATGGCAGCGTGGGCGATGACGTGTATTGGAAGAGCGCGCGGCTGGCAAAGTCTGAGTCTGAATAGATTGCCAACAAAATTGCGAGGACCTGCCGCGCTACTGGTCACAGCAATCGCGCTCGCCGCCGGTGACGTGCAGGCGCGCAAAACCGGAGCGATGCGTACGCAAGCCATCGACATGGTCGTCATCCACTCGACCGGCGGCCCCACCTGCGATGCGGCGACGGGCACGGCGATCTGGGTTGGCGCAGGCACGCTGGACGACAACCTGCGCTACATCGAAGCGCACCCGGTGCTCGGCATCCACTACATGATTGATCGCGATGGCACGTTGCGCGCGAGCGTGCCCGAAGGCCAAGTAGCCCATCACGTCTACCGCTACAGCACCCGCTCCATCGCCATCGAGCTCGTCAACGACGGTGATGGACGTGACCTGTTCCCTGAAGTGCAAATCACGTCGCTGGTCAAACTGCTGCGCGAAATCCAAAAGCGTCACACCATCCCCCGCGCAAACATCAAGCGCCACGCAGATCTCGACACCGCGCCGCTACCTTGCGACAGAATCCAGCGCCGCAAGGTAGACCCTGGTGGCGCGTTTGCGCATGAAGCGGTACTGGATCGTGTGTTCGCGCCGTAGTGGGGGTGCGGTCAACGCGGTGTTGCACGCGCCCTGGCTGAAAACCTACCAAGTGATGTCCGACGCTACTTCGGTGCCAGCACCGCCATCGTGATGCGCGAGACGCAGGTCAGCTCGCCCGCGTCATTGGTCAAATCGATCTGCCAGACTTGCGTGGTGCGGCCGATGTGTACCGGGCGGGTGATGCCAGTCACCCAACCGCTGCTGGCGGCTTTGAGGTGATTCGCGTTGATGTCCAGCCCAACCGCGCGGTAGCCCTCGGGCGCGGCGCTGGCGGCACCGCAGGAGCCCAGCGTTTCGGCCAACACCACGCTCACGCCGCCATGCAAGATGCCGTAGGGCTGGCGGGTGCGTTTGTCGACCGGCACGCGGGCTTTGATGAAGTCGTCGCCGACCTCCAGAAACTCAATGCCCAGCGCATCCACGGCGGTGCCGACGTGAATGGCGGTGAGGTGGGCGAGGGAGATGGCTTGCTTCCAAATACGCATAAAATGAACCTGTAGATTAATTTTTCATCAAAATACCTTGATTTTGACGAATTTAATGATTAAATAGGGCCTAGCTCCCGAGTAATTTGCATAGCTAGATATATAAATAATAGCACCCGCAGCGCTGACAAATCCTGCTCAAAATTCAGACCAAACGATACAGGCTGATGTGTACGGGTGGCTAATGTGTGATGAGGGCAGGCAGCACCTCGCCGCGGTTCTCGCCAAAGCCAATGCGCGCGCAGCCGGGTTTTTCGCACCAGCCGCGCAAAATCACCGCATCGCCGTCCTGCAAAAACGCGCGCTGCTCGCCATTGCTCAAGGTGATCGGCGCTTTGCCGCCTTGGGTCAGTTCGATGATGGCACCGGCCTCGCTCGGCGTGGGGCCCGAGATAGTGCCGCTGCCCAGCAGGTCGCCGCTGTTGAGGTTGCAGCCGCCCACGGTGTGCTGCGCCACCATTTGCGCAAACGTCCAGTACTGATGGTGAAAATTGCTGCGCGATACATTCATCGCCCCCGTACCTTGCGCGCGCGACTGCGCGGTCTCAATCAGCACCTGCAACGAGATGTCCAGCGCACCAGCGGCGCGGTTCTGGGGGCTGTCCAGATAGGCCAGCGGCTGCGGCTCGTTGGCCGGGCGAAGAAAGGCCGAGCGGTACGGGGCCAGCGCCTCCATCGTGACGATCCACGGCGAGATGCTGGTGCAGAAGTTCTTGCCTAAAAACGGCCCGAGCGGGGCCATCTCCCAAAACTGGATGTCGCGTGCGGACCAGTCGTTCAGCAGGCACACGCCAAACATATGCGCATCCACCTGCGACAGCGGGATGGGTTTGCCCATGGCGTTGCCGGTGCCGATGAACAGGCCCAGCTCCAGCTCGTAGTCCAGCCGCGTGCAGGGCCCAAATACCGGCGCACTGGCACCGGGCAGCATGCTTTGCCCCATCGGGCGGCGAAACTTGGTGCCGCTGATCACTACGCTGGAGGCGCGGCCATGGTAGGCAATTGGAAGCCACTGGAAGTTGGGGGTGAGCGGTGCATCAGGCCGTGCAATTTTTCCGACATTGAGGGCGTGGTGGATCGACGTGTAGAAATCGGTGTAGTCGCCAATCTGCGTGGGCACGGTAAATTCGCAATCAACCATCGGGATAAAACAGTTGCGCAGCGCCGTCATCTGCGCAGGTGGCGCACCCAGCTCCAGCAGTGCGAACAAGCTGTGCCGAAGCGCACGCCAGGCCACTGGGCCGGTGGCCAAAAACTCGTTGAGCGTGGGCTGCGCACAGGTCTTCACCACCAGCGCGGCCAGGCCTGTCGTGGCACCGCTATCGCTCAAGGCGGCCAAGTCAATCACCTGATCGCCAATCGCCACACCCCCGCGAAAGGCCTCGTTTTTGCCGCGCCGACGAAACACCGCCAGCGGCAGGTTTTGCACCGGGAAATCGCAGTGAGGCGCGTTGGCCGATTCAACCCAGCTCCTGGTGGCGGGGTGGTGGGTGTGGTTCAGCGCGGTGAGGTTGATGGCCAAGGTGGGCTCCTGTTCGGGCGTGTTCAAGCGTGCATCAAACGTACATCAAGCGTACATCCAAACGGGGGTTAAATCGGGATTTCGCGATCATCAAAATCGCCACGGCCCAGCTAATAAAATAACGATTCTTGAAAACACGCCGTGCGCTGACACCCGCAACCCGACTTGTCCTACATCCCAAATCAATCGCTGAGGGAAGAATTGATACAGGGCAAATTTGCCCGGATTACTGGAGTTTTGACATGAAGAAATTTTTATTGACAGCTATTGCGACCTTGGTGACCAGCGCAGCTTTCGCGCAGGCTGCCCCAGGTGCGGCGGGAACCGGCACGGCAACCAAAGAAGAGGTCACGGGGAAGAAAAGTGCGTCTGAGCAAAAGACCGCCGACAAAGCACAGATGAAGGTTGACGCCAGAACCGGCATGAGCCAGGCACCAATGGCCAATGCCAATACACCGGCCATGATGGCGATGGACACGAACAACGACGGCATGATCTCCCGGCGCGAATACGACGCGTATCACTCGGCGATGTGGAAGTCGATGAAGCATTCCAAAGGCATGGTTTCGCAGGCTGATATGGACTTAATGCGCAAGGGTGGACCGGCCAGCAACTGATTTTTGAATCCGGCACGTGATGCCGCCCTTCCGTGATGGGGTTGGCTCGTCCATACGGTACTCCTAATTAAATAGCAATTTGTTCAATTTGTACGAGAGCTACCTGCCAATTTCATCTTAAATTCGTGGTGTTGGGGGTTAATTTCGGAAAAAATTAACCCCCAGGTTCATTTTTTCTGAAAAAGGCTGCGGAAAGCCAACCGCATCTGGCGAACTCGCGGTAAGCTTGAGGCGTATGACAAACACCGCCTTTGACGTCGATCGCGCAACACTACTGCCTGAAGCAGCGCTTGGACTCGGATCCACGCCTGCGTCGGCATCCGCGCCATTTATCCCGCAAATCACCTTGTACCGAACGTGGCTCAAACAGGAGCGCGGCTTGGTGTTCGACTCCTACGATGCCCTGTGGCAGTGGTCAATCACGGACTTGAGCGCCTTCTGGCAAAGCGTTTGGGACTACTTTGACCTGCAGTCGCCGACATCGCATTCAGCGGTATTGGTTCAGGCGGCGACTGGTAATGCCGCCCCAAGGATGATCGACACCCAGTGGTTCCCTGGCGCGCAAGTCAACTACGCCCAGCAAATGTTCCGTCATGTTGACGCGGCACATGCCGCAGGCTTTAACGCCATCATCAGCCACAACGAGAAGAGCCTGGGCGCAGCCCCAGCGCGTGAACTGAGCTGGCCCGATCTGCGTCAGCAGGTGGCGGCACTCGCGCTGCATTTGCGCGCGCGAGGCGTGCAGCCGGGCGACCGCGTGGCGGCGTATTTGCCGAACATCCCAGAGGCCATCGTCGCCTTTTTTGCAACGGTGAGCATCGGCGGCATCTGGAGCATTTGCGCGCCTGACATGGGATGCATCGCGGTGCTGGATCGTTTCAAGCAGATCGAACCCAAAGTGCTGTTTGCCGTCGATGGCGTGTGCTACGGTGGGCGCGAGATGGATCGTCGCGATGTGGTGAGCGAGTTGTGCGCCGGGCTGCCCACGCTGTCGCACCTGATTACCCTGGCTGATTTGGGGCTGGACACGAGCGTCATTCAAACCACCGTTACGCGCACCAGCTTTCAAGCCGCCACCTCACAAAACGATGCGCAAGTAAACGCCTTCGAGCCGATTTGGCTGCCATTTGACCATCCGCTGTGGATTGTCTATTCCAGCGGCACCACCGGCCTGCCCAAACCCATCGTGCATGGCCATGGTGGCGCGATGATCGTCGCCATGGCCGGCCAGCGCCTGCACAATGACATCGCTTGCAGCTACGAGACCAATAGTTTTGGGGAACGCTTCCATTGGTACAGCTCGACCGGTTGGGTGATGTGGAACGCGCAGCTCAACGGCCTTCTGTTTGGCACAACCTGCTGCATTTTTGATGGCAACCCGGCGGGCCCCACCGTCAATGCGGCAGGCGAAAAACAAGCACCGGACTGGACGACGCTGTGGCGCTTTGCCGCCGAATTAAAGGTGACCTACTTTGGCGCGGGCGCTGCGTTCTTTGCCAACTGCATGAAGGCCGGGGTTGATTTGTCGCAGTTGCCAGGACTTTCCCAAATTCGGGCGCTGGGCACGACCGGTTCGCCCTTGAGTGAAGAGGCGCAGAACTGGGGCACTCAGCAATTTCGCAAGATCAAAAATGCAGAGGCCCCCTCGGGGGGCAGGGAGCCACAGGAAGTGGGCGACCGTGGGGGTGACATCTGGTGGTGCAACATCAGTGGCGGAACAGACTTTGCGGGGGCATTTATCGGGGGAAATCGCGAGTTGCCCCTCATCCCCGGTGAGATGCAATGCTGCCTGCTGGGTTGCGCCGTCGAGGCCTGGAACGAGCAGGGCGAACCTGTAATCGGCGAGGTGGGTGAGCTGGTCTGTAAACAGCCCATCCCATCGATGCCGCTGTACTTTTGGGGCGACGCGGGCCACCAGCGCTACCTGTCGAGCTACTTTGACATGTATCCTGGCACCGACGAGCAATGCGCGCCGTGGCGCCACGGCGACTGGCTCAAAATCAACCAGCGCGGTGGCTGTGTGATTTATGGCCGAAGTGATGCCACCATCAACCGCCACGGCCTGCGCATGGGCACCAGCGAGCTGTACAGCGCGGTGGAGGCTTTGCCCGAGGTGCTCGATAGCATGGTTGTCGATCTGGAATACCTGGGTCGCGAGAGCTACATGCCGCTGTTTGTGGTGCTGCGCGAGGGCGTGCTGCTGGACGATGGCATGCGCCAGCGGCTCAACGGCGCGATCAAAACTGCGTTGAGCCCGCGCTTTGTGCCCAACGATATTTTTCACGTGACCGAGATCCCGCGCACGCTGTCGGGCAAGAAGCAGGAGCTGCCGATCAAGAAGCTGCTGCTGGGGCAGCCGATTGAGAAAGTCATCAACAAGGAGGCGATGGCCAACCCGGCTTGCCTCGAATGGTACGTGGCGTTTGCAAACCAGCGGCTTGCAGCAGGCGTGAATTAGGGTTTTGCTGACAGGAAACGTAAGGGTTCGGTCGATAAAATATTGGCAACCTAAAACCGCCAAATTAACCCGCCCGGCTCACAGGCGAGTCTCGGTTTCAATATCTTCCATGACCCCTGCACGCCCAACTTCGGCATGAATACCACGGACACCCCCGTCAACCCGTCTGGCCCGGTCCAGACGATTGACCTGGACATCGATGCCAAGCTGCTGTACGCGGCCTATGCGCGCAAACCGCTGAACTTGGCGATGACGGGGATCATCGCCATTGCTGGGGCCGTATTGTTGTGGACACACGTCAACCCTGCGGTATTGGGGAGCTGGTTGGTAGCTCTTTTGACGGCAACCGCCTTGGGCTATCTGGAATACGAGTGGTTCACGCGCACGCAGCCGGTAGGCGCTTCCGTGCGCAAAGTGCAAGTGATCTTTATGGGGCAAAGTGTCCTGGCCGGTGCCGCTTGGGCACTGGGGCCCACGCTCATGATCTGGCAGGGCATCGGGACGCTGGATGCGCTGGTGGTGGGTGTTTTACTGTGCGTCGGTGCGGTGGGAATGACCTCAATTGCAGCGCAAAAGTCGGCCATGCAAGGCTTCATTGCGGCGGCACTCGCGCCACCGGCCATCGCCGCCTTTGTCACCGGCGGAGCAATGGAGCAAATGCTCGCGTTGACGCTGCTGGTGGCTGGCGTGACGCTCATCAAGCTCGGCAGCGACGCATCAGACACGTTGCGTGCCGTGATGCAGGCGCAAATTCAATTGCAGGCGGTGCTGGACTCTGCGCTTGACGCGGTGGTCAGCATGGATGCGCAGGGGCGCATTACCGCCTGGAGCCGGCGCGCACATTTGCTGCTCGGCTGGCACCAGGAAGAAGTCGAAAACAAGGTGCTTAAAGAGTTCATCCTGCGCCCGGTGCCTGGCGCAGCGCGCGAATCAGCTTTGGCGCGGATGATGAAAGGTGCGCCAGAGTCGAACCTGAATCGCCGCATTGAGATGCTCGCCAAGCACCGTGACGGCCATGAGATCCCGGTCGAAGTTGCCACCACGCTGCTGATGTTGGGGGGCAAGGCCATGACGACGGCGTTCATTGCTGACATCTCAGAGCGCAAGGCCATCCAAGAGCGCCTCGCGCTGTTTCGCCGCGTGTTTGATGCCAGCAACCAGAGCATCGTCATCTCAGACGCGAAGAGCTGCGGCCTGTACCAAAACCATGCGCACGCGCAGGCGATGGGCTACTCAGACGACGAGATCATCGGCAAGCCTTTCGCGCATGCGCTGCCGCAGGATGCCCAGGCGGTGTGGGCCGAAATCAAACGCGCCATCGCCCAACACGGCGCGTGGGACGGGCAGGTGCCGTTTCGCCGCAAGGACGGCAGTGAGTTCATGACAGCCAGCCACATCGGCTCCATCAAAGATGAGCAGGGCAACCTTCAGTACGTGTTCAACCTGTTCACCGACTTCACGCAGGAGCGCGAGCGCCTGGAGGAATTGAAACTGGCCAAAGTGGCGGCCGAGAAGGCGAACCTGGCCAAGTCCGATTTTCTGGCGAGCATGAGCCATGAGCTGCGCACGCCGATGAATGCGGTGCTCGGTTTTGGCCAGATTCTGGAGTTTGACGAAAGCCTCACGCCTGAGCAGTTCGACAATGTGGCGGAAATCCTGAAAGGCGGTCGCCATCTGCTCAAGTTGATCGACGAGGTGCTGGACCTCGCCAAAATTGAGTCCAGCAGCATCAAGCTCACCCTGGAAACCGTCAACCTGGCGAGCCTGATCAATGATGCTTGGCGCGTGCTGGCGCCGGTCGCGCTGACCCGCAGTATCGTGCTGCACAAAGACGTTGCCCTGGATGCCGCCGTCACCGCAGACCGCGGGCGGCTCAAGCAGGTACTGCTGAATCTGCTGTCCAACGCCATCAACTTCAACCGCGACGGTGGCGAGATTGGCGTGTACGCGCTGGAGCTGCCAACCGGCCAGCTGCGCATCGAGGTCGCAGACCGCGGCCAGGGCATTGCGCCAGAGCGCCTGCCTGTCATTTTTGAAGCCTTCAACCGCCGTGGCACGGTGCGCGGCCAAGTCGGGGGCACCGGTATTGGTCTTATCATCACCCGGCGCCTGGTGGATTTGATGGGGGGCCAAGTGGGGGTTCAAAGTGAGTTGGGTGTGGGCACCACGTTCTGGGTCGACTTGCCCCAGGCCAACCATGCGGCCGATGCCCCGAAAGCGACTGCTCCGATGCCCCTGATCGACAACCTGGCGCAGTTTGATGTGAGCGTCCACCAATACAGTGTGCTGTGCATTGATGACAATCCGATTAACCTGAAACTCATTGACCATCTGCTGGCCAAGCGCCCCCGCATTCATTTGATCACAGCGCACACGCCGGGCTTGGGCATTCAGCTCGCCTTAGGCCGCCAGCCCGACCTGATTTTGCTGGACATCAACATGCCTGGCATGGACGGCTACCAAGTCATGGAGGTGCTGAAAACCTATGCCCGCACGAAGTCGATTCCGATCATCGCCGTCACCGCCAACGCCACGCCGCGCAGCGTAGCGCTGGGTGGCAGCACCGGCCTGGCCGGTTACCTGACCAAGCCGCTGGATGCCGAAATGTTTTTGGCCACGGTAGACCATTGGCTGGACAAAGGCCGTGGGAATAGCCCCCACTGAAGCGCCCGACGCCTGGCTATTCGCCAGAAAAACCGTCATGTTCAAGACGTTGATTGCTATTATTACTACAAATGTAGTTATTTTTTACCAAAAAACGGAATGAAGTGACGGTTTGCATCAAAATCTAAATAAACTAAAGCTCTAGCCCCCGTATTTAATGCGTAAATAGCTATATTTATGATAGCATTTTTTATGTTTCGACAATCGAAAGTCCAGCCGTTGCAAGGTGACACCGATGCTGCGCCTCGCACTGGCGGGATGGTTCAGGTGTGGCGGCCCACAAGTCGTAGTTTTCAGGCTTCAAGAAATCTAGGGTTTACCCCAATTACTGAACTCTGAATTCAGAACACAATGAATGCTTTCTTGCTGGCTTCAGCGAGGCGATGCCGAGGTGGCAGTGTCCTGATCGTGTTTGTGTACGCGTTGCAGGATCGGGCTGCCTCGCAAACCGGAGACCCAACCAATGTCATCAATCCACCTGTGTCCAGGCTCGTGCTTGGGCCAAGCTGAACGGCCCGAAAGCGAAACCCGCCGCAAGGTGATTAAGGTCGCTGGCATCGCAATCGCCGCGCCTCTGGCCCTGGCCGGCAACCCCGCCCATGCCAGGCCCGTGGCGGGCGACCGCCTGGTCGAAGAAGACGCGGAAGGCACCCCGACACCGCTGCGGGTCTCGGACTTGCGGGTGGGAAAACCCATGCTCGCGTTTCCATTTGATCCCGCAAAAGGCGTGGTTCGCAGTGATTCGCGCTTGAACAAAGTCGTGCTGATGCGCTTCTCCGAGGCCGATATAACTGCCAAGATCAAGCCCCACTGCGCCGGTGGCGTGGTGGCGTATTCGGCGATCTGCACGCACCAAAACTGCGACGTGAAGACCTGGCTGTCCAAAGAGCAGGCGCTGGTTTGCTTTTGCCACGCGTCAAAGTTCCTGCTGCTCGATGGTGCAACCGTGTCCAGCGGGCCGGCTCCGCGCGCTTTACCGTACCTGCCGCTGTCTCTCGAAGGCGACCAGCTGGTGGTCGCTGGCCCCTTCAGTGCAGCGCCGGGCGGCACGGCTTGACAACGCACCCAACCCACTTCCTTTGTCGTTTCCTCTGCCGTTTCCCCGCTTCCCATCCTGTTCACCCCACTCACACACAAGGAGATAGACCATGAATCGTTCACTCACCCGACTGGCTGTTGGCATCGCTGCTGCACTGCCCTGGATCGCGGCCCATGCCGCGCCCGCCAACTACTCGCCCGTCACTGACGAGCGCTTGAAAAATCCGGAGCCAGCCAACTGGTTGCAATACCGAGGCAATTACGAAGGCTGGGGCTACAGCCCGCTGGACAAGATTACCAGCGGCAATGTCGGCAAACTCACATTGGGCTGGGCCTTCGCAACCGGCCAGACCGAGGGACACCAATCACCGCCAATCGTCAACAACGGCTACATGTATGTCACCACGCCCGGTGCCCAGGTCATCGCCTTGGACGCCAAAACAGGTACGGAGCTGTGGCGCTACAAAAAGGAGCTGCCTGCCGACATGCTCCAGCTTCACCCGACCAATCGCGGTGTGGCCTTGTATGGCGACAAGGTTTATTTCGCCACGGTCGATGCGCATGTGGTGGCGCTGGATGCCAAGACCGGCAAGATGTTGTGGACCAAGGCCGTGGGCGATGCCAAGGCACTGCAATACATCACGCTGGCACCGCTGGCAGCCAAAGGCAAGATCATGGTGGGATCCTCGGGTGGCGAAACCGGCGTTCGTGGTTTCATCGTGGCACTTGATGCGCAAACTGGCGCCGAGGCTTGGCGCACGTTCACCACCGCCGCCCCGGGCGAGCCCGGTGGCGACACCTGGCCTGGCGACACGCATAAAAACGGCGGCGGCAGCATCTGGATCACCGGCACGTACGACCCCGCCACCAATCTGGCCTACTGGGGCACTGGCAACCCGGCACCGTGGCCTACCGAAGGCCGCAAGGGCGACAACCTTTACACCACCTCGGCGATCTCGGTCGATGTCGACAACGGCAAGATCAAGGGCCACCACCAATACCACCATAACGATGCCTGGGACTGGGATGAGGTCTCCGCGCCGGTGCTGATTGACACGGAAGTCAAAGGCCGCAAGGTCAAGGCGGCGGTGCACGCCGGGCGTAACGGCTACCTGTGGATGCTGGAGCGCCAGGCCAACGGCAAGATCGGCTTTATCGATGCCGTGCCGTATGTGCACAACAATGTGTTCACGAACGTCGACAAGACCACTGGCCGACCCAGCTACAACGCTGCACACACGCCAGGCATGGGCAAGGCAGTGGGCTTTTGCCCCTCGCTTTGGGGTGGAAAAGACTGGCCGCCCGAGGCTTGGAACCCCAAGACAGGCCTGTTCTACATCCCGGCTAACAACAATTTGTGCGCTGAGCTGCCGGCCGCCGAGGCCATTAAGTACAAAGCGGGAGATCTCTACATCGGCTATCCGATTGAAGGCGTGCTGGGCAGCCTGCGCTACAAGGACGGCAAGGCGCCCGCCACCATCGGCGAGTTGCAGGCGTGGGATCTAAAAACCGGCAAGATGGCCTGGGTGCATAAATTCCCCACTCACACCTGGGGTCCGCTGCTGACCACGGGCGGCAACCTGGTGTTCACCGGTGGCACCAATGACCGGATGTTCCGCGCTTTTGATGCCAGCAACGGCAAGGTGCTGTGGGAAACCGCCACACCATCAGGCGTGACGGGCGTGCCCACCTCGTTTGAAGTGGACGGCGAGCAATATGTTGCCGTGCAGTCCGGATGGGGAGTCGATGCCCAACGCATGCAAAGCGGGATTGATAGCTTGACGGGTAAGCCCGTTATCGTGCCGCAGGGCGGATCGGTGATGGTGTACAAGCTCCCCAAATAAATTGGGTTTGAGAGGATCGACCTAGCCCGTCGATCCTTATTCAGCGGTTGTTCTTGCGGTACTTGCTGTAGGTGGTTTAGTTCGTTGCAGCGCAGGCTTTGCGCCACTTGTGCTCTGCGACATCCCAAGCACCCAGCGCCTGCAGGTCAGGCACCCAGGCCAGCCCGGATTTGGCATCAGAAGACGCGGCTTCGGGCGTAACCAACACGTCCAGAAGCGCGGGCCCTCCTGCACGTACGGCGGCCAGCGCGCGCTGGATGGCGCCGGTCAAGTCTTCGGCACGCTCTACACGTTCGGCGTGCAAGCCAAAGGCGCGCGCCATCGCCGCGTGGTCGGCAAACTGCAGCCGCGTGCCCACGACTTGGCCGTGGGTCTCCTGCTGGTCGCGTACCTCAATTGCCCAACTGCCGTTGTTGGCCACGACGATCAGCACTGGCGCTTTGTGACGCACTGCGGTGTCGATCTCCATCGCGTTGAAGCCGAAGGCACCGTCGCCGGTGGCGACTACCACGAGACGATCTGGTAAGGCCAGGCTGGCCGCCACGCCAAACGGCGTGCCAATGCCAATGCAGCCCAGCGATCCGGGGTCAAGGTAGCTGGTGGCCGGCAGACCAACGCGCGCAAAGCTGAGGAAGTCGCCACCATCGGCGATCAGCACGGCATCGCGTGGCAAGGCTTCGCGCAGCGCGGCCAACAGCCGGTTGGGGTGCATCAGGCCGTCACTGCCGGCGGGGGCCTGCGCCATAGAAGTGACCAATTTCTCAGCGCGTGCTTGGTGCTTGGCGCGGGTGCTGCGCGCCCATTCAATGTCGGTGGCCGCAACGCGCTCGCCAGCGCGCGCCAGGATGGCTTCGAGCGCCGCCGCTGGGCTGGCATAGATCTCCGCCGCACCGCGCCGGTTGTCGCGCAACTCGGCGGCGCAGTCTGCAATACGTACGAAGCGGG
>JANOTE010000104.1:0-2516 GCA_031416195.1 Rhodoferax sp. | reverse complement strand
GCGGCTGGATTGGGTTGTGAAAAAACAGGGAAACAACAACAGGCGGCCACGAGGGTGGCCGCGAGGTTTTTGTACATGGTAGTCCTCTACCTGGCTCTGAGTTGAAAAAAGCAATGCCCGTCAAAGCAGCGGGCATTGCGTTGATTTTAACCAAGTGTGCGGACTTGGCAAATTGCATGCTTTGCTTGACTGGACAGCGCCAAGTTTTCAACCGGACTCCCAGGTACCCCGCAGGTGAGTCTTCCCGCATTGGTGGCCACGCCAAGGCCACTGGGGTGTTCGCCAAATTGGTAGGCCCGCTGCCACAATACAACTTCACATTCGGGCCAGACTTGTCTACAGTCGCGCTACCTTCACTTCAAATGCGGCATTGCCATGGCTCTTCACGCCGACTCCGGGAAACTGCCGGTGACCGAATCCCCCTATTTGACGCTGCACGAGCTGGTCAAGAAGGCGCGGCAAAAACTCAATCACGACAACTGGGACTACATCGTCGGCGGCACTGAAACCGAGACGACGGTCAGGCGCAACCGGCTCGCCCTCGATTCCATCGCCTTTCAGCCAAGGGTGTTGCGCGACGTGAGTCATATCGATCCCTCGACTCAACTCCTGGGGCGTTCGCTGCGCCTGCCTATCGTGCTGGCCCCGATTGGCGGCCTGGAGAACTTTACCGGCGAGGCGGCAGGCGCCGCAGCCAAGGCAGCGCAGGAGTTTGGGGTCGCGCACATGCTCAGTTCGGTTTGCGAGCCGGGTCTCGAAGGCGTGGCACAGGCAGCACCCGAGGCTCTGCGCATTTTTCAACTCTACGTTCATGGCGATGCCGACTGGGTTGACGCCATGGTCGAGCGCGCCATCGCTGCGGGCTACCGGGCGTTCTGCCTCACTGTGGACACCGCTTTGTACAGTCGGCGCGAACGTGACCTCGCGAAACGCAACATCCGCCGCCACAACGTACCGGGACGTGAATTTCAGGCTCAGCTCACCTGGAGCGATGTGGCGCGGCTCAAAGCGAAGTTCGCGATCCCGCTGATCTTGAAAGGCATTGCCACCGCACAAGACGCTGAACTCTCGCTGGCGCACGGCGTTGACATGATCTATGTCTCCAACCACGGCGGGCGTCAACTAGACCACGGCCGTGGCGCCATGGACGTGCTGCCGGAAATCATCGCCGCCGTCGCGGGGCGCGCACCTGTCATTGTCGATGGCGGATTCAATCGCGGCGCGGACATTGTCAAGGCGCTCGCCGCTGGTGCCGATCTGGTCGGCATCGGCCGTATGCAGTGCGTGGGCCTGGCCGCAGACGGGCAGCCCGGATTGGTGCGCGTGCTTGAGATTCTTGAACAGGAGATTCGCACCTGCCTCGGTCTTTTGGGCGTCAATACCTGGGCCGAGCTGGACCGCAGCTATCTGCATGCGGCAGCTTCGGTCGGTGATATGAGTGCAACGCTGGGCGCCTTTCCGCTGCTCTCGCTTGATGAGAAGTCCTTTTATTGAGGGCCGCGAATCCGGATGACTACTTAGGAATCAACATGATCCACCTGGCGCCGTGCGATTGTCAAACAAAGTGGGGTTGTATAGTGCCAGAGCCTCACAGGTGATTCGCAGCAGGGTGAGGGCATCAAAGTCCTGAAATTCACAGCAGTACAAACCCAGGAGATTGCAATGCAGAAATATCAAATGTACATCGACGGAAAATACGTTGACTCGGCTTCGGGCAAGTGGTTTGATAGCTACAACCCATACACTGGAGAGCCTTGGGCACAGATCGCGCAGGGCACCGCCGAGGATGTAGACCGGGCCGTACGCGTGGCGCACAAAGCCTACACCGAAGGGCCGTGGCCTGAGCTTACCGCGACCCAACGCGGCCTGCTGCTGCACAAATTGGGTGATTTGGTGGCGCGCGACGCGAGAAAGCTGGCCGAGATTGAGGTACGTGACAACGGCAAACTGATCGCCGAGATGCAAGCCCAGCTCAACTATATCCCGCAGTGGTACTACTACTTTGGCGGTTTGGCCGACAAGATCCAGGGCACCGTCCCCCCGATCGACAAGAAAGGCTATTTCAACTTTACCCGCCACGAGCCGCTCGGCGTGGTGGCGGCCATCACACCCTGGAATTCGCCGCTGCTACTTGTCGCCTACAAGCTCGCCCCGGCGCTCGCGGCCGGCAACACGGTGGTGATCAAGCCCTCCGAGTTCACTTCGGCATCCACCCTGGAGTTTGTGAAGCTATTTGAGGAAGCGGGCTTTCCGCCCGGCGTGGTCAACGTGGTTACCGGCTTCGGCAAGGATGTCGGTTCGCCGCTGGTTGAGCACCCGCTGGTCAAAAAAATCACCTTCACCGGATCGGATGCGACCGGTCGCGCCATCAACGAACTTGCGGCAAAAACCTTCAAGCGCGTGAGCCTGGAACTGGGCGGAAAATCTCCCAACATCGTGTTCGCCGACGCGAACCTTGAGGACGCGGCCAACGGCGCGGTGTCGGGGATTTTCGCCGCCACCGGCCAGAGCTGCAT
>JANOTE010000103.1:0-2843 GCA_031416195.1 Rhodoferax sp. | reverse complement strand
GTGTGCAAGTGCTGCGTCAGGCCATCACCTGCATGTCTGATATCGTCCCCATGGTCATCCAGATGCGAAGCTTGGTCGGCATGATGATGGTGCATTGAATTCTGGCAATGCACCATCAAGTGCTCCAACTTGCCTGCCTGTTGGGCGACGGCCACCGCGCCGAACATGCCCAACGACTGCCACAGCATGACAGCCAGAAGTAAGAGAGCGCGAGAACCACGAACCATAGCCGAGATTCTAGTGGCTTGTGCAAACCCGGTGCTCGAAAGGGAACCAGAGGTTGCAGTTGCTGGGTTCTCTCGTCACGTCATGAACCCGGATCACCTGTAGCTCGCCAGATGAATGCTCGTCTCCGTGCCGCGAATACCCGCGATCAGGCGCACGCGCTCCAGCACTTGCGACAGTTCGTTCATCGAACGCACCTCCAGCTCGGCCAGCAAATCCCAGCGGCCATTGGTGTCGTGCAGGGCGGCGATGCCGGGCTCGCCGAGCAAGCTGGCGATGACTTCGCGCGTGCGGTTGCCCTCCACCGTCACGCCCATCCAGGCGCGGATGCGCTCTGGCTCGGACTCGGGCCGCAGCCGCACGGTGTAGCCAACGATCACCTGCTCGTCTTCGAGCTTCCTGATGCGGTTGGTGACGGTGCCGCGCGAGACCTTGAGCTTGTGCGCCAAGTCGGCCACGTTCAGGCGCGCGTTTTGGCGCAGCAGTGCGATCAGGGCTTGGTCGGTGGCATCCATAGAGTGAGGAAGTACTTGACGAATTGGCAATTTAACTTGATGAAATAATCAAAATTATCGCATTTCAGCATATTTTTGCCGATTCTTTATGTCATTGGGCCGCGAGAAACTTCACGGATCAGATTTTTGACCGATGAACCGGAGAAGCGCCATGCACCCCCACACGCAGATCAACAAAGCAGAAACCACCTACTTGAGCATCCCCACCGTGATCGAAATCGTTCGCCAAAAGGGGCTGGAAAACTGCCTGAGTGGCATTGCCGCCTACATTCGCAGCGACTTTTTACGTTGGAACTTGTTCGACAAATCAGCCCGCATCGCCAGCCACTCCAACGATGGCGTGATCGAGCTGATGCCGATCTCGGATGGCACGACTTATAGCTTCAAGTATGTCAACGGTCACCCCAAAAACACCCACGGGGGTCTGCCCACGGTGATGGCGTTTGGCGTGCTGGCCGATGTCGCCACTGGCTTGCCAACGCTGTTGAGCGAACTCACGCTGACCACCGCCCTGCGCACCGCTGCCACGTCTGGCGTAGCTGCCCGCGCGCTGGCACGTTCGAGCAGCCGCGTGATGGCGCTGATTGGCTGCGGCGCGCAGGCGGAGTTTCAGGCGATGGCGTTCAAACATCTGGTGGGCATCGAAGAGATTCGCCTGTTTGATGTAGACGATCACGCGATGACGAAACTGGTCAAGAACCTGCAGCACAGCGGCTTGAAACTTGTGACCTGCACCAGCACGCGTGAGGCGGTGCGCGGGGCCGATATCGTCACCACCATCACCGCCGACAAAGCTCGCGCCACCATCCTCAGCGCCGACATGATTGAGCCCGGCATGCACCTCAACGCCGTGGGTGGCGATTGCCCCGGTAAAACAGAACTTGCGCGCGAGGTGCTGGAACAGGCGGCAGTGTTTGTTGAATACGCCCCGCAAACCCGCGTGGAGGGCGACATTCAGCAGATGCCTGCCGATTTCCCCGTCACCGAGCTGTGGCAGGTGTTGGCAGGGATGGTGCCGGGCCGCACCCATGACGCGATGGTCACCGTATTTGACTCCGTCGGCTTCGCGCTGGAAGACTTTTCGGCATTGCGTTTTATGCGCGATGCGGCACGCAGCCTGGGCTTGGGTGAGGCGATTGATCTGCTTCCCCAGATGGCCGACCCCAAGGATCTGTATGCGCAACTGCGCACGCCGACGTTGCCCGCACGGGCCGTCCGTGTACTTTACGAACTGCAGCCCGCCTGAACACTTGACCGCCTTGGTCGCCACCCGACCAACTTTGTTCAATTTAGTTGAATGTTCATAAAAAATGACCAGCCAAATGAGGCCGACACCGAAAGGCATTCCAAAAAAACTAGCGGTTTTGAGGCTTCTCGTTCATATCCGCTGCAAACCCGATGGCGGGATTGGGCCAGTTTGGTGCCAACTTTTTGCCAGTCGTTCAATTGAAACAGCACAGAGATCCGTTGAGCGGCATCTAGCACGCCCTGCTAAACAAAGCCCGTGGGCCTTTCGGTCACAGCACAAACAATGTTTAATCCCGTACAGAAGCAGCCAAATCGATCTTGCCTGCTACGTTTGCCAAACTAACGGAGCAACGACCCCCCGAAAAGACGTGATGCGAAACGCCGCGCCAGCGCGGCCATAGCTGAGCACACTGGCGGCCATGATCGCGACGCGTTCAATCAAGGCCAGCAACACTTTGACGGAGCCGCCGCGCTTTGAGGTGACGTTTTGTGACCTCAAACTGAGTACAGCACCAAATCACCGGTCACACGTACGACTCCTGCCGCCTCCAGTTTTGCTACGACGGCATCAATCTGCTCCGCAGAGCTACCCTCACCCAGCAGCGCACCAACATGTTGCAGAAACGGCTTGAGCTTGTGTGGCGCTTTGGCGCCCATCTTGGTAAAGCCTTTTCGAATGCGGGCGAGCGTCTTGGCCTCCGGGTTGGACGCTGCGGCCGGAACTGCCGCAAGCGGCTTTGCCTTGGCGGGTGTGGGTGCCCTCTTGGCGGGAGGCTTTCGCACCACCTCTTTGGCTACAGCCTGCTGCGGTATTGCACTTCGCTTTTGACCAGATCGGTGAGGAAGCTGCGCCAG
>JANOTE010000102.1:0-7633 GCA_031416195.1 Rhodoferax sp. | reverse complement strand
CTAGCACGTACTTTTTTTAAAAAAATTACCCTGGCACTCCCCATGACAACACGTACCTTCTCCATCTACCGTTACGACCCGGACAAAGATGCCAAGCCGTATATGCAGAGCATTGATGTGGAGCTGGATGGCAGCGAGCGCATGCTGCTTGATGCGCTGATGAAGCTTAAGGCGATTGACCCGGCGATCTCGTTCCGCCGCTCCTGCCGCGAAGGCGTGTGTGGGTCTGACGCGATGAACATCAATGGTAAAAACGGCCTGGCCTGCCTGACCAACATGCGTACGCTCACTGGCACCATCGTGCTAAAACCACTGCCTGGCCTGCCCGTCATCCGCGACTTGATCGTGGACATGACGCAGTTTTTCAAGCAGTACAACTCAATCAAACCGTACCTTATCAACGACACCGTTCCGCCGGAAAAAGAGCGCCTGCAAAGCCCCGAAGAGCGCGATGAGCTCAACGGTTTGTACGAATGCATTCTGTGCGCATCCTGCTCCACCGCGTGTCCGAGCTTTTGGTGGAACCCGGATAAATTCGTTGGCCCCGCAGGCTTACTGCAAGCCTACCGCTTCATTGCCGACAGCCGCGACCAAGCGACCGGCGAGCGTCTGGACAACCTCGAAGACCCGTACCGTCTGTTTCGCTGCCACTCGATCATGAACTGCGTTGATGTCTGCCCCAAAGGCTTGAACCCGACCAAGGCGATTGGCAAGATCAAAGAAATGATGGTGTTACGAACTGTATAGCGCAGCGCTCCCATGGAAGTCATTGATCACCCTAATGAACTGATCGGCGAGCGGCAATTGAGCCGCCTGCGCTGGAGTTGCCGCCGTGGTTTGCTGGAAAATGATCTGTTCATTGAGCGATTCTTCAAGCGGTTTGACTGCACTCTGACCGTCAGGCAGGCGCAGGCCTTGAGTGCCCTGATGGAGCTCAGTGACAATGATTTGTTGGATCTTCATTTGGCAAGAAAGAATATTGGCGATGTCAGCCCTGAACTCGACCGAACCGATGTGCATCAAGTTTTAAGTATGTTGCGGCAACCCCCCTGAAAGGCAAAAAAAATGAAATTAGCAGAAAACAAAGCCACCCTGTCATTCAGCAATGGCAGCCCCAGTGTTGAGCTGCCGGTCTACCACGGCAGCACTGGCCCGGATGTGGTCGATATCCGCAAGCTGTACGCGCAAACGGGCATGTTCACCTACGACCCTGGTTTTCTGTCAACAGCGGCATGCCAGTCGGCCATCACCTTCATTGACGGCGACAAGGGCGAGCTGCTGTACCGCGGCTACCCAATTGAGCAGCTTGCGACGAACTGCGATTACATGGAGACCTGCCACCTGCTGCTGTACGGCCAGTTGCCCAACGCCGAGGGCAAGAAAAAGTTCAGCCATCTGGTGTCGATGCACACCATGGTCAACGAGCAGATGCAATTTTTCCTGCGTGGCTTCCGCCGCGATGCGCATCCGATGGCGATCATGACCGGGCTGGTCGGTGCCCTGTCGGCCTTCTACCATGACAGCACCGACATCAACAACCCCGAGCACCGCGAGATTGCCGCCATTCGCCTGATCGCCAAGATGCCGACCTTGGTCGCCATGGCCTACAAGTACACCGTGGGCCAGCCATACATGTACCCGCGCAACGACTTGAGCTATGCCGGCAACTTCCTGCACATGATGTTCGCCACGCCGTGCGAAAAGTACGAAGTCAGCCCCGTGCTGGAGCGCGCGGTAGACCGCATTTTCACCCTGCACGCAGACCACGAGCAGAACGCCTCCACCTCCACCGTGCGGCTGTGCGGCTCTTCCGGCACCAACCCGTTTGCGGCGATTGCAGCCGGTGTCGCTTGTCTGTGGGGCCCCGCGCACGGCGGTGCGAACGAGGCCGCGCTGAACATGCTCGGTGACATTCAGAAAAACGGTGGCATTGAGAAAATCGGCGATTTCATCAAGCAAGTCAAAGACAAAAACTCCGGCGTGAAGCTGATGGGCTTTGGCCACCGCGTTTACAAAAACTACGACCCGCGCGCCAAGCTGATGCAGGAGACCTGCAAGGAAGTGCTGAAGGAGCTGGGCCTGGAGAACGATCCGCTGTTCAAACTGGCCATGTCGCTGGAAAAAATCGCGCTGGAAGATGAATACTTTGTCTCCCGCAAGCTCTACCCCAACGTCGACTTTTACTCCGGCATCGTGCAGCGCGCCATCGGCATTCCAGTGCCTTTGTTCACCGCAGTGTTTGCCTTGGCCCGCACCGTCGGCTGGATTGCCCAGCTCAATGAAATGATCGGCGACCCCGAGTACAAAATTGGCCGCCCACGCCAGTTGTTCACGGGCTCAACCGCGCGCGACGTGTTGCCGTTGGCACAGCGCTAGACAGACTCCGCCGCCCCTGCGAAACCCGCCTGATGGTCTGCATCGGCGGGTTTTCTATTTTTGCGGCTTGGACTTTATGGTGACCAGCCTCGACAGCGCCGCAAACGGATTCGGCTTGGCGCTGGCTGGGGCATCAAACGCGGCATCAACTGCCTCCAGCTTGACGGCAGTGGGACAGACCTCATGCATAGGGATCAGCGGCAATTCCATCACCAGTTCATCCTCAATCAACTCTTGCAGATTGAATTCGCGGCCGAGCACCAGCAGGTCTTCCTCACACGCATCATCCTGCGCCAGCGCCTCGTCTTCACTGGCAACAAAGCGAAACTCGCGGTTGGAAGAGACCGGCACCTCCACGGGCCCCATACAGCGCTGGCAAACCAGCGGAAGCGATGTCTGCAACGCCAAATTCAGCCACGGCTCCTGCAGGCCAGACGCACCCAGGCGCATCTCACCGCGCGCCGTCCACGCCAGCGGCACATCGGGGCTTTGGCCGCGCAGATCCTGCATCAAACGCGTGAAATGCGAGAGTAAATTTCGCCCAGCAATCTCCTGGCCTGAAAGCGCCAGCGCCTTGATGTCCAAACGGGTGGGAGCAGCTTGATTTTCCATGCGCCCAGTGTAAGAGAATCGAGCCATGACACCCTCGACAACTCGACATCTCATTCTGGGCTCCACCTCGCCCTATCGGCGCGAACTGCTTGCGCGGCTGCGCCTGCCGTTTGACGTGGTCGCCCCCAACGTGGACGAAACTCCCCTCGCCGACGAACTGCCGCGTGATCTGGCCAATCGCCTCGCGTTGGCCAAAGCACATGCCGTCGCGCGGCTGCACCCCAGCGCCGTCGTGATTGGTTCGGATCAAGTCGCTGACCTTGATGGAGAGTCGCTGGGCAAGCCCGGCACCCACGCGCGCGCCGTGGCGCAGTTGCAGCGGATGCGTGGCCAAACGGTTGTGTTCCAAACCGCGCTGGCGGTGGTCTGCCTGGAATCCGGCTTTGAACAGCGTGACTTGGCCG
Source organism: Rhodoferax sp. (assembly GCA_031416195.1). Classification (GTDB taxonomy): domain Bacteria; phylum Pseudomonadota; class Gammaproteobacteria; order Burkholderiales; family Burkholderiaceae_C; genus JANYCG01. The sequence goes on along the minus strand of JANOTE010000102.1, from coordinate 4,241 downwards.
CCGTGCGCGTGCAGTTTCGTCACTTGACCGATGCTGAAATTGAAGCCTATCTGCAGGCCGAGAAACCGTACGACTGCGCTGGCAGCGCCAAAAGCGAAGGCTTGGGCATCGCCTTGCTGGAATCGATTGACAGCGACGACCCGACCGCCCTGGTGGGCCTGCCATTAATACGCACTTGCCGCATGATTCGTGCTGCGGGTATCCCACTGCTATGACCGATGCCGCCCTGCCCCGCGATGGCAAGTCTTACACGCGCGGCACGCTATATTTGGTGCCCGCCCCGCTTGATTTTGGCTGCGCAACCCAGGCCCCATTGCAAGACGTGATGCCGGTGGGCACGCTTCAAGTCGCAGCCCGCCTGACGCACTGGATCTGTGAAAACGCCAAAAGCACCCGCGCTTACTTGAAACGCATCAACGAGCTGCTACCGCTGGCTGTGGCGGTTCAATCGCTTCACATTCAGGAGCTTCCGCGTGAGGTTCACAAAAAAGGAGATCATGCAGGCCAGTTTGACGCGACACCTTTGCTTGGCGCCGCACTGGCGGGTTTTGACATCGGCTTGGTCAGCGAAGCGGGCATGCCCGCCGTGGCCGACCCTGGCTCGTCCGTGGTGCGCGCCGCGCACGCGCTGGGGTTGACGGTGGTGCCGTTGGTGGGGCCGGTGTCACTGCTGCTGGCATTGGCCGCCAGTGGTTTGAATGGTCAGAATTTTGCGTTCGTCGGCTACCTGCCCACTGACTCGGGCGAGCGAGTCGCCCGCCTGCGCGAGCTGGAGTCCATCGCGCTCAAAACCGGCCAAACCCAGCTCTTCATCGAAACCCCCTACCGCAACGCCGCCATGATGCAGGCGCTGCTGCACACGCTCAACCCAAACACCCGGCTGGCGGTGAGCAGCGGTTTGACATTGAGCAATGGCGTAACGCGCAGTGAGAGCATCAAATCCTGGAAGCAGAACGCCCACAGTTTGAACAATTCAACCCCTGCGGTGTTCGCCATAGGAAGATGAAGGTCGCTGACGCTTTCTTTTGGGGTTGACCCATCAACGCAGCGCCGGCATCGCGTTCAGCGCGCGCACCGAGCCCTCGCCAAAGGCTGCGCCGAAGCGTTTCACCAAGCGCTCGGCCACGTTGTCACGGCGGGTGTAATCAACGATTTCTTCGGCTTTGACGACTTCACGCGCCACAAAATCGAGGTTGCCAAAACTGTCCGCCAGGCCCAGCTCCACTGCCTGCTGGCCGCTCCAGAACAGGCCGCTGAACATCTCGGGCGTTTCTTTGAGGCGCTTGCCACGGCCGGCCTTCACCACGTCAATGAACTGCTTGTGGATTTGATCCAGCATGGTCTGCGCAAAGGCGCGCTGCTTGTGGGTTTGCGGGCTAAAGGGGTCTAAAAATCCCTTGTTGTCGCCGGCCGTCATCAGGCGACGCTCCACGCCAAGTTTGTCCATCAAGCCAGTGAAGCCAAAGCCATCCATCAACACGCCAATGCTGCCGACGATGCTGGCTTTGTCGACATAAATCTGATCCGCCGCAACGGCAATGTAATAGGCGGCCGAGGCGCAGGTCTCTTCCACCACGGCGTAGACCGGCTTGTTGTGTTTGGCCTTCAAGCGCTTGATCTCGTCGTTGATGATGCCGGCCTGCACCGGGCTGCCACCGGGCGAGTTGATCAACAGCACCACCGCCTGCGCGCCAGGGTCTTCAAACGCGGCTTTGACCGAGCCCATCACCAAATCCGCCCCAGCCTCTGCGCCGGCTGCAATCTCGCCCTTGATCTCGATCACGGCCGTGTGGGGTTTCAGTATTTCCTTGTGGCCACCGCTGCGGCTCATGGCGGACCACGCCAAAAAGAAAAAGAACGCCAACCACGCCAGGCTCAAACCAGTCTTCCAGCGGCGGCGCGATTTCTGCTCGTTGAGCGAATCAAACGCCAGCTTCTCCAGCGTGGCGCGCTCCCACCCGGGCGCTTGTGATGCTGCAACACTGGAAGCCTGCGCCGCCTCTGCTCTGGGCGCAGGCGCAACGCTGGCTTCCAGCGGCTTGGGCTCGGTGTTGGAAAATGCGGGCTCTTGGCCCTGCTCGGTCTTTTGGAAATCGGTCATTGAACACTTTTAAAACGCCACATTCGGTGGCACGCAATGGATTAGAACTCAATGGCTTTGAGATTTTGCGCAGTATGCCAGTGGACTACGCCGTCATGCTCGGTAAGGGCAATCTTCTCCAACCCACCACGGCACGGCCCGCCCGCGCAGGCACCGCTGGCGGGCTCGTACAGGGCACCATGTGTGGCACATATCAGCCACTGGCCGCTGCTGTCAAAAAACTGATTCGGCTGGAAATCCATCTCCATCGCGACGTGCGCGCACTCGTTCACATACGCGTGCGATTGGCCTTCAAAGCGGATCGCAAAGGCCCGGCAGGTGCGGCCCCTGAAAACCACGTCAAACGGCACCGCCAGTGCGCTGTTTTGCAAATCGCCGGAATTGCACAGCGCGATTACTTCCTCAGCCCTGGTGTTGACCGAATCAGCCATGCGCCACCAGCCAATCCTGCAGCTCAGGCACAGAATGCGCCACAAACAGCGGTTTGAGCGCCGCAAACGCGCTGCTCTCATGCGCGCCGTAGCTCACGCCCACGCTGGGGCAACCGGCGTTCACGGCCATCTGCAAATCATGCGTGGTGTCGCCAATCATCAAAGTGCGCTGTGGCGGCGCGCCAAACTCTGCCATCAGCTCGTTGAGCATTTGCGGATGCGGCTTGCCGCGCGTCTCATCCGCTGTGCGCGAGCCCACAAACATGCCTTTGAGTTCGACCGCATGCAGCGCCTCGTCCAGCCCCACCCGACTCTTGCCGGTGGCCACCGTCAACAAATATTGCCGTGACTTGAGCGCCGCCAGCATCGGCAACACGCCCTCAAACAGACTAATGTCATGCTGATGCGCCAAGTAATGGTGCCGATAGCGCTCGCCCAGCTCGGGGTACTTCTCCTTGGGCACATCCGGCGCGGCATGCGCCAGCTCAGGCATCAGGGCCATGCCAATCACATAAGTCGCCGCCTCGTAAGAAGGCACCGTGCCACCGACGTCGCGCACGGCTTCCTGAATGCAGCGGGCGATGATCGCTGTGGAATCGAACAGCGTGCCGTCCCAGTCGAAGGCGATGAGGTCGAAATTTCGCGATATGGGGCGGGATTGAGATGGGAGAATGGGAGAACTCATGAAAAAGTGTTGAAAATGAACCTGGAGGTTAATTTATGGGCCTCAAACCTAAAAAACTCCAAAAATAGGAGTATTTTGGGCATCTAGCTCCCGTATTATATGCACAACAAGCTATATATAAAATAGCATGCACGATTAACCCTTGATGGTTGACTATTCGTAGTGATGCCGACACTGCGCAATCAGCACCTCGTCACCGTCCATTTTGTAAACGATGCGATGCTCGTCCGTGATTCGGCGTGACCAGAAACCTGCGAGGTTGTGCTTGAGCGGCTCGGGCTTGCCCAAGCCCGCAAACGGATCGCGCTGGATATCGCGGATCAACTGGTTAATTTTGCGCAGCACCTGTTTGTCATTTTGCTGCCAGAAGAGATAGTCTTCCCATGCCGCAGCTTCAAACGAGATCACGCGAAATCAGCCCTCAAGCAACTCGCGGCGTTTGAGGTTTTTGCGTTGATTGATGTTGTCCACAGACTTCAGCAATCTCGCGCCGTTCTTCCCGCGCAGCAGATGCATCGTCTCAACCCAAGATTCATATTCACGCAGCGACATCAGCACCGCAGGCTCTGCGTTTTGCCGGGTGATGACGGTGATGTCGCAGTCGCTCACGACCCGGCTGAGGTGAGTCGCGAGGTTGTTGCGGGCTTCGGTGTAGGTGATGGCTTGCATGATCTGATTGTACAGAACATTGACCAATAACTGGACAGCGTCCAAGTCTACATATCTGCGACCTCCATGGTTTTAAACTTAACGGCCCACTCGCCCTTTTCAATTGTGATGATTGCAAATCCACTGCCCTCCTGGATGTCTTTTGAGTCTTTTGATTTGTCGAGCTTAATTTCATACCCGCCAGTGATTTCTCTTTTGGCAAGCATCCCGATTGTCTTGCTCACATAGCGCATCGGCGCATAGGCGGGAGGCACCACAACGGCCTTGGCGATCTCCTTGCCATTCTTGTTGATGGAGGCCGTTGCCGCGCAGTGGTAGTCCCCTGAAACCAGCAGAATTTTCTTATTGCTTGCTT
>JANOTE010000101.1:0-2097 GCA_031416195.1 Rhodoferax sp. | reverse complement strand
CATCGATGCAATATTTAAGGAGTTGACGCGTTGAATCTGCTAGTGGTTAGTCAATATTTTTGGCCAGAAAATTTTCGAATCAATGATCTGTTCAAAGCCCTATTGTCCAAAGGTGTGCATGTTGATGTCGTGACTGGGCAGCCGAACTATCCCGATGGCCAGGTATTTGACGGTTATCGCGCTGGGAATTTCACCAAACATAATTGGGGCAGCGCGACGGTACACCGCTTGCCTTTGGTGCCGCGTGGGCGCGCCTCGGCGATACGTTTGATATTAAATTATTTGTCATTCGTGATTAGTGGTATTTTTTTGGCGCCATTTGCGCTGCGGCGCAAGCAGGTTGACGTGGTCTTTGTCTACGCGATCTCACCAATTTTGCAGGCGATCCCGGCGATTCTGATTAAATGGATCAAGGGAGCAAAATTGGTGATCTGGGTACAGGATTTGTGGCCGGAGAGTCTGGAAGCGACAGGTTTCGTACGTAACCCATGGTTGTTGGCCATGGTACGGGTCTTGGTGCGCTGGATTTATCGGCACGCTGATTTGATTCTGGTGCAATCTGAAGCGTTCATTGCGCCAGTCGCTGCGCTGGCGGATGCTGGTAAAATCTGCTATTACCCGAATTCTGCAGATGATGTTTTCACGTCTTCATCTGTGGATGATGAGTGCAAGATTTCTGGGCTGGAAAACGGATTTTCAGTTGTGTTTGCCGGAAATTTAGGTGCAGCCCAGGCGGTCGATACGATTATCGATGCTGCCGAGCTTTTAAAAGGTACCCCGGACATTCGTATTATCTTGGTGGGCAGTGGCAGCCGAACTGCCTGGCTGCAAAGCCAGGTCGAACAGCGTGGTTTGAACAATGTGCTATTGGCAGGGCAGCAGCCACTGAGTGCCATGCCTGCCATATTGCGCCGTGCGGGTGCGCTCTTGGTAACGCTGAAGGATGAGGCCATTTTTTGCCATACGGTTCCCAGCAAGATTCAAGCGTATTTGGCCGTGGGGCGGCCTATTGTCGCTTGCCTGAACGGTGAAGGCGCGCGAATCATCGCACAAGCTGAGGCGGGTGTCAGTTGCCCGGCAGAGAATGCCGTTGCATTGGCGCAAGCCATTGCATCGCTGTATGAAATGTCTGATGAAGGCAGGTTGCAATTGGGTAAAAATGGTCAGCGTTATTTTGAACAGCACTTCGACAGCAACATGCTTACACAAACATTGATAAGTCATTTTGAGAAATTGCAGAAAAATGGGCGTAGGTAATGATGTTTTATTGATTGCCAGTTATTTTAAAATATTTGTCCGTGTGACTAGGAACTTGTCATGAAAGTTTTAGTGTTGGGTGTGTCCGGCATGCTGGGGAATGCCGTCTTCAGGTATTTTTCAGAAGCAGGAGATTATGAAGTCTTTGGCTCGGCGAGGAGTAGTGCAGTACGGCATGCATTTGCACCGGCATTGGCTAACAAAATCATTGTCGGAACTGATGTCGATAATCCGGATTCCCTTGCGCTTTTGTTTTCTAAAGTCAAACCACATGTCGTGATTAACTGTATTGGCCTGATCAAGCAACTGGCTGAAGCAGATGACCCACTATCGGCCATTCCCATCAATGCATTGCTGCCGCATCGATTGGCGCGGCTGTGCGATGTGGCTGGCGCCCGCCTGGTGCACATGAGCACGGATTGTGTGTTTGCTGGTACCAAGGGCATGTACACCGAGGCGGATATGTCTGATGCCAAGGATCTGTATGGGCGTAGCAAGTATCTCGGCGAAGTGGATTACCCGCATGCGATCACGCTGCGCACCTCCATCATTGGTCATGAGTTGAGCGGGGCGCACAGCCTGGTGGGGTGGTTTCTGGCACAGCAGGGGAGTGTCAAGGGCTTCAGGCGCGCCATCTTTTCCGGCTTACCCACAGTGGAGTTGGCACGGGTGATTCGGGATCATGTGCTTCCGCATCCGGAGTTACGTGGTCTCTATCACGTGTCTGCGGAGCCGATCAACAAGTTCGATCTGCTTACACTGGTAGCCAAGGCTTACGGCAAAACCATAGCCATCACGCCGGACGACAAGCTGGTGATTGATCGTTCCCTCGATTCATCC
>JANOTE010000100.1:0-6048 GCA_031416195.1 Rhodoferax sp. | reverse complement strand
CGGTCGCACCACCGGGCGCGGAAAGAAGTCCACCAGCCACCATCAACTCATCCCCGTCAAAGATATCTGGCTGTACCCACTGCGCAAAAACTTCGCCAGCGTGCTTTGCTCATAGCCCGCTGACAACGGGTTCACCGAATGCTTACAGTTTCTACTACTTCTAGCTCTTACCACTTCGAGCATCCTATCTGATACGGTCTGGCGTTAAAAGACTCAGAAATGCGCCGTTTCCTGGGCGAGATCAGGCCGCCGGCGCACTCAGCTCCGCGGCTGTCCCCCGGCCTGTGGCCTTCTCCTTGATGCCGCTGCGCTGAGCGCCCCACCGACCTGATCCTGCAAGCGGGGTGCGCGTTCGACCCACCCGAGCCTCTGGCTCCTCAGCTCGCCCAAACGTTGACTTCTTGATTTTCGAACGCAACTTGGTATGAGGAGCCTACCCCGTGGGTGCACGGATTGGGTGCAAAGAATCGAGCCCCTTGGAGCAATCCTCGGGGATTTCTTCGTGGGCTCGTAGCCATTTCACGACAGCCCTGAACATCGCTTGACCCTTTCCACCCGGCAAGGGTTTCTCGGTCAATGGCTCTGTGCCTTGCTTCCCGCCCATCCATCCCTTGCCACCCGGGAAGCCTTGCCGGCATGATTGAAGCAGTCCGGTGAAGTCGATTATTCCGGCTGAATATTCGCATCCTTGGCCAACCGCACCCATTTCGCGACCTCGTCCGGAATGAAGCCCGCAAGTTTCAGGCGCTCCAACACCAACGGTTCGATTCCCGCTGCCGCCAACTTGCTGCGAACCTCTGCCTGGCCCAGTATCTGATTGATAGCCATATTCAACTTGTCGACGATTTCTGCGGGAAGCTTGGCCGGGCCGAGGACCGCAAACCACGCCGTTACGCCATATCCAGGCACCTTCTCGGAAAGCGCGGGCCAGTCTGGCGTCACCGAAGATCGCTTTGGAGATGTCACTGCCAACGCGCGAAGCTTTCCGCCCTTGGCCTGCGCCAGCGCGTTATTCGTATCCACGAAAGTGAAGTCGATCGACCCGCCGATCAAATCGGTGATAGCGAGCGGTATACCCTTGTACGGGACCAGCAGCGTATCGATGCCAGCGAGCTTGTTTAGCATCGCAATGCTGATTTGTGAACTTGATGACCCATAACCGCCATTGAGTTTGGAGGGCCTCTGACGGGCGAAGTCGATGAATTCATCCAGCGTGCGGGCCGGGTGATCGGATCGGACCATCAGCACCAGAGCGCCTTCACCGATGCCTGCTATCAAACTGAGATCCTTGGCGGGGTCGTATGGAATACTCTTGAGCAAGGCGACGTTGGAAGCAGCTGCCGAATTCGATGCGAAGAGCAAGGTATAACCATCTGGGGCTGCCCGGACCACCTCCATAGCGCCTATCGACCCCCCAGCACCCGGCTTATTGTCTACGACGAAGACCTGGCCCAACGCCGACTGGAAGTACTGGGCCATCAGCCGGGCTGTCAGGTCAGTGCCGGTCCCCGCGGGAAATGGAACGACCAGCTTCACTGGGCGGTTTGGAAATGTCTGCGCACAAGCGGTTCCCGTGAACGCGACACAGATCCCGATGATGGCGGCGAGGGTCTTGAACAGCCTGAAAAGTTTCATTTGATGGTCTCCTGAAACGGACATCGTTCTTCCTTCCGCAGCATATCCTATACCCGAGCTCATCCCCCACCCAAGCACTTGAATAGTTTGAAGCGGCACAGGGTTGTCGACGCGTGGTCGTGGTGCCCAGGTGGGCATTTATCTCAACCCAGGCCGCAGCTGCGGGGCCGTCGATATTTTCCGGACGTTCGCAGCGCGTCAGACGTTCGGCATACGACAGGCTTTGAAAAGCAGCTAGCTTCAACTCAGTCGTCCGAAGCGCGAGTTGATTTTGCAGCGCAGCATCTACGCGGCGATCCAGCGCATCCCAGCGCTCCCGCTGCAATGGTGATGCCACAGCTATCAATTTAGACTGGCCAAAGCGCTCCCCCGGCTTCCAGCGCTGTACCGCTCCGGCATCGTCCATGGTCAGAATCTTGAGAAAAATCTCGCGGTCTTTTTTGGCATCGTTGCTGGCGGGCATCAGCATGCCCAGGATGGAAGCACGCACCAGAATCAGCGGCTTGCGGCCCCACCATTTGCCAAGGCGGGTCAGCGTTTGGCTATTGTTGGCCTTGCGTTCTTTGTAAGCCTCTGCCGACAGCCGGGCAATGGGGAACTGGGTTTCGATAAACGTCGGCATGAACGTTATTCAAAAATGCTAGCTACTCGCGCAATATCCACGGAGGCAAGCGCCGTATTTTGCATAAATTTCATCCTCACACCGGTAGCGCGATCAAGGGGTCAGCGCAGGCCACGCCCAGTGGCTGGAAGTGCTTGAGATTGCAGGTCAGCAACAGCAGGCCCGCGTTTTGGGCCAGCGCCGCTATCGCAACATCGGCAAAACCGGGGTGGCAGCCCTGCGCCATGGCTGCATCAGAAATTTGCCCGGCAAGCCGAGCAGCACGCGCATCCAACGGCAAGATGCGATCTGCATAGGTGGCCAACAAGCCGTCAAGCCATCGGTCCAGGCGGTCAGCCCGCTCTGCGCCACCGGCGCGGCGCAACTTGCCAATGCCTTGCGCCATTTCTGCAATGGCAATGGAGGGCAGAAAAAGTTCTTTGTGGTGCGCTTGCAGCCATACGCCCAAGGGTGTAGGCACCAATGCTGCACGCCCAGGGGCCAATACCGACACCACGCTGGTGTCCAGCAAATAGCCGTTAATCAAAGTCAATGCCCCGCAGCGGCGTGGTGTCGCGCTCTGTCGGTAGCGGCTCGGGCAGATCCAACAGGTAGTTGGCCAGGTTGGGCATTTCCAGTGGGTAGAGGCGCGCGCCATCGGCCACCGGCACGATCATCGCGCAGGGCTGGCCGTGGCGGCTGACCAGAGTGGGGCGGCCTTTTTCCGCGGCGGCCACCAGCGCAGAAAAGCTGGCTTTGGCTTCACGAATTTGCATGGTTTCCATGGTGAATCTCCTTGTGACTACATGAGGTCATTTTATGCAGATTTGACCTCATAGGGAGAGCGAGAGTTGCGAATGCACCAGCAGCTCGCGGCGCGCCTTGGGCGACAGGCCCTCGCCTTTGACAAACGGGTTGTCGGCCAGGGCGGCACGCAGGGCCTTGCGCCAGTCAATGCCTTTTTGCATGGCCTGGCCGGTGGTGGCAACAGTCATGGTGTAGAGCCACCAGCGCTCCTCCGGTGCTGTCGGCCAGGTAGGGGATGAAAACGCCATTTTGAAAGTCGCTCTCCTTGAAGCCGTGTGCCATTATTTTTTTTCTGATATGGATGCGCTATTTTGAAGTCACGGCTCAATATAAGACGGCACCCACAGCCCCAGGCTGGACGAGGATTCAAGCCAGGACAAGCCAAGGGCTTGCGTTGCCGCCTCATTGCTTTGCCAGTCGGCAGGCAGCCCGAAGACACTGACCACCATGAGGGGGCTGTCATCCGAAATTTTCAGTTGCATCAAGGCCTGATTTTTCGGGTTGGCCCCATTGCAGTGGACACGCTTTTCCAGTTGGCACAGGGCACGGTTTGATGCCGCATAAACCACTTGGTGCGCCCCTTTGGCATGCCAGCGGCTATTGCCCAAGGGCGAGCCGAATCCCAGCGTGGAAAGAATGGCGGACGGGGGCAGTGCCGGGTTTTCGCAAAATCCGATCCGCCAGACCGTGCTCAAACCACACCGCCGTAGCGGATCGCCATCAGTATGTCTTTCACGCGCTGTGCCCCAAAACTGGTTTTGGCCGACTCCAGCGGGCTATCGCCGTCCAGCATCGGGTGCGGGCAACGCAGCCACGCCGAGGCTTCGTCTTCGGTCTCAAAGGTGTCGGCTGCCATCTGACCGAGTTCGAGCAAACGCAAGACACTTTCAGCCGAATGGATGGGCAGCAGTTGCCCTTTGGCGACCCGGCGGTTGGCGGTGCTCCGGTCGAGATCAAGGTACTCTGCGATCACCCCTTTGCCCAAACCAAGATAGTCACCCAGCGGCCCAATGGCTTGACTGGAAATGCCCCGCTTGAGGAGCTTGCAGGCCCCCACGCTGGAAAGGCCTGCCAGCCGTGCGCCCACCATGATGCGTGTTGGCGCTGGCGACGGCTCGCCCTGGTCTGGCGCGTCCAACATCGCCCAGAGGGCTGAGAGCGCAGCGCTACGACTGGAGGTCTTGACAGAGATGGCTTGTGTTTTCATGGTGCAATTACATCACTTCAATGCGGCATTTGAAACACTTGGGGAGCGGTGGCGACTACTAGAACGGCAGGGGCACGCCCTTTTCTGACATGCCGTAGCCCAGCAGCGCCATGGCGCTTTCAATCGCAGTGTTGGAAAAATCCGTACCTTGAAAGAACAGCGGCAAATCAGCTTCCTGGGCCAGCGCGTAGCTAAACAGGTCACCCAAATTGAGCCGCGCCTTTGGGTCTACCTTGTGGTGGTGGCGCTCGGCACCCTGTGCAAAATGTGGCAGTGCAGCCTGGGTGAAGTCCACCGTTTCAACTTGCAGCGCCACCAGCAAGGCTTCCACTTGCTGCGCACCCGCTATGCCCTTGGCATTGAACGCCGCCAGCCAGACTTCCGCCCGCGTTGCTGCGCTAATGTAGAGGCGCATGGTCTTTTGCAGCGCGGCGATAAACAGCGGTGCCGCTGGTTCGCCCATCAAAATACACATCAACGCCGACGAATCGACAATTGCCGCGTCCAGCGTGGCTCGCACAGCCATCATTGGGGTAGGCCTGATGTGTCATACAGCACTTCATTCATGGGGCGCGGGTCTAACACCGGCAAGGCGTGCATGGCTTGCAAAATGCCCGCGATTGACTGCGCATCCCGAGCCGGCTTGCCCGCCTTGCTGCGCAAGCTGCGGGCCTCTTCAAGCAGGCTGATGGTTTCCTTGTTCATTGATCGATGGTTGCGCCGTGCCTCACCGGCCAGCCAATCTTTCAAATCAGAGGGCACTTTTTTGATCAAAAGGGTTGCTTCAGTCATACGGCACACCATGGGTTGTATTTAGATAGCCAAATGGTATCTATGCGTGGTTTTGATGTCAATACAAGTGACGATTGCCCACGCTGCAGAAGATTGACTTCAGAGTCCGTGCACCAGTAGGGTGCCTCCCGTCATGATCACTGATCAAATGTGCTGACGACGGGCATCCTTGCAGAGTGTCGTCAGTTCCCGCATCATGGCCCAAGTGCCCGCCCGTCCAGGCGTTGCGTGATGCCCTGGCCTTGCCTTCAGCTGGTGAGCCGCAAACGTTGTACTGAGTCGAGAGGCTTCCGGGGCGCAAATCACCCAGGGCTGCAAGGTCGCGCTTGACCTTGTCTATCTGTCGTTGGAGCGTTGCTTCGCGGCGGGCGGGTTTGTGTTGCGCCTGGTCTGTCTGGCCGATGGTATCAAGGCGCCCAAGGACGGGCGGCGCATGCCTGGGCAAGTGGCTGCTGTGCCGCTGACCTCGCGCATGCACGAAGGCCTGGTGTTCTCCAACAGGGACGCCAGAACGCTTTTGGACAAGCTCGTCGCGCTTCTGTTCTCCATTACGCGTGCCAAGAGCAACGCCGTGGCCTAACTGCCCGTGCCCCAACCAACGCATCGTGGCAAGGGGCGACCAAAAATCTACCGCCACAAGGGTTCGCCTCAAAGATCTCGCCCAGGACGACTCGGTGCCTTCATCTGCGCCCCAGTCCGGTTTATGGCGAGCGCGATGTCACGGTGCGCTACCGCGTGCTGGACCTCATGTGGCGACCGGTCGGGCGCGTCGTGCGTTTCTGTATCGTGCACCACCCGGTGCGCGGAACCATATTTCAGCAAGGTTCTCGTCGCGCTTGGTCTTGAGGGAACCTCTTTGCTTGTCCGGCCGGGGGCTGATCGCGGACGCGTGCGGTAACACCGACACGATATCTCTGAAGCGGATGGTTTCAATGCTCATGATGCTGTCCTGGTTAACGCGAAAATCGCGCAGCGACTCTCGGCACTCCCCTCGCCCGCTTGCGGG
>JANOTE010000099.1:0-5187 GCA_031416195.1 Rhodoferax sp. | reverse complement strand
CATCAAGGTGCCCAGGTGCTGTGCGTCCAGCACCAGGCCCACCGGGTCGGCGGCACCGTTGCTGGCCGCCAGCATCTGCGCGCTCTGGGCTTGTGCGGTGCCCGGTGTGCCGTCTTTGTCCAAGGCGGTGTCCATTGCGCGACGCTCAAACGTGGCGCTTTTTTCATCGGTCAACTCCTGTGCGCTTTGCATGCGGCTGTCAGTCCCCTTGCGAAAGGCGATGCTCAACGCGTCATGGCCCGAGTACAGGTCGAGCAGGGCCTGGCGTGCGCTGGCATTGGCCAGCACGCCCACGCGCTGGGCCTGTTGGCCGCGCGGGATCAGCTTGACTCGTGCATCGCCCGCGAGGATGGCGGGATTCGCCTCGCCCACACCCATCGCTGTGGCGGTCGTGGTGGTTGTGGTGGTGGCGCTGGAGCCGGCCAGCCGATTCAGCCAGCCCGACGTGCCGCTGCTTTTGCCCGGCTGCGCAAGCTCCATCTGAAACTGCGCATCAAAGTGCGAACGGTTGGGTGCCGACAAACCTGCGGCGGGCACGAAGCTCAGTAGCCCCTGCTGCCACAGCGGCAGCAGCGGGGCAAGGCTTGGGTGCATGGCAAAGCTGCTGTCCAGCTTGATGGCCGTTTGGGCCGTGCCATCGGGTGCGGCGATGGCGATGTTGGGACGCTGCGCGTAGTAGTCAGCATCGGCATAAGGCACAAAGGCGGACAAGCCGTCATACGCGCCGCGCAGAAAGACCACGATCAATCGCCCCCTGCGCGCAGCGCTGGCTCCTGCGGGTGCCACCTGTGCCCACACGCGGGGCATGAAGACGGTGCTGCAACACGCGCCAAAAGCGAGGCTTCGTAGCAACTGGCGGCGTGTGCGATTGTGTGAGTTCATATCAGTTCCAGTTCGAGTTCATTTGCGCATGAAGTCGGGGCTGGCCAACGTTAATCCCGTTCGCACCACCGGCGACTCGCGTGCAATGCGCTGCTGGCTGGGGGCACTCAAAAAGGCTTGCAGATAGACCGGTTCGGCAATGCGGCCTGCCAGGCCGAATGCAAAGTCAGCGCGGCGGGTCAGGGCCTCGGGGGCGAGCCAGGTGGCCGCATCGGTCTTGTAGCCATCCGGCGTTTGCCAGCCATGCATCGGTTGGCCCACTTGAGCGAGAAAGCCCAGCGTTTGGTTGATGTCGCGCGGTTCGTACACGCCACCTGCGGCGGTAAGGGCCGAACAAACATAGTCCAACGGCGTTTTGAAGAGCGTGTTGCCCGCATCCCAAAACTCATCCGACGCAACCAGCGACTGCATCACCGCGCGGATATCACCCTGCGTGCGCATGAAGGTGGCGGCCAATCTGTCGACAAGGGCCGACAGCGGCTGGTCGGCCACAAAGGTGGTGGCCAGCCGGGTGGCGATGCGTTGGGCGGTGGCCGGGTGGCGCGCCAGCATGCGAATCGCCTCTTCGCCTTCGTGAATACCGTTGGATTTGAAGCTGCGCCCCAGCAGCACTTTGTCGCCGGTGTCGTGCAGGCGTGCCACAAAATCAAACGACTTGCCTTGCCCCAGCGGCACCGTCCAGCCGGTCAGAATTCGCGCCAGCTCGCGCACGTCGTACTGCGTGTAGCCCGTGTTCACGCCCAGGGCGTGCAGCTCCATCAGCTCGCGGGCGTAGTTCTCGTTGATGCCACGCACATTGCTTTGCGCCTGGTCCAGATACAACAGCATGGCCGGGTGGCGGGCACTGGCCAGCAGCAAGTCCTCAAACTTGCCCAGCGCGTGGGCGCGTGCGACGTTGATGACGTAATGCCCCATGAAGGGTCGCGTCACGCCTTTGCCCACAAACACGTTGAGGTGGTTGAACCAGAACTCGGTCATCTTGGCCAACAACGGCTGCTCAATGTTGGCATCGCTGCAGGCAGCCAGACGCCACAGCGCCGCGCTTCGGGCCATGTCGCGGCTGAAGGCATCTTGCATCGGCAGCGAGTTTGTTGCCAGTGCTGCAGCGGCCTGGATGGCAGTGGTCGCTTCTGCGCGTACGTCGCGCACGTCGCGCAGCGTGCGCCGCGCCATCCGCTCGGCCTGGAAGTCGCGGGTGATTTGGTCCAGTGGCGCGTTGATCTGCGCAAACTCGGGTAGCAGGCTAGGCGCGCGCTGACTGGCGGCAAAGGCTGCGTCAATCTGTTGCAGAGCCCAAGCCCTGGCCCCGGCCTGCGCGGCTTGCGCTGTGGCGGGGCTTGGGCCGTAACCCAGGCGCGAGGTGGCGCGCCAAACGGCCTGCGCACTGGTATCAGTTTGCGCGCTGGCTGGGCTGGTCAGCAGCAGGGTGAGGCAAAGGATCAGCCAAAGACCGGAAAGTTTGGACACACGCATTCAGGGCTTCCTTGAAATCAACACTTAATCAACACGTTGCGTTTTAATACTGCCTCATGTAACGCGCCAAACCAGCACGGGTTGGCAGCTTTACAGAGCTTTACGGATCGTCACTCCGGGTTTGCTAAAAATTAACCTGAGAGTTAATTCACTAGATTTAGGCGAAAAATACCTTAAATGTGAACGAAATAGTGCTCTATCCCCCTTATATATTGTACAAACAGCTATGATAAATGAATCATTTGTTGATCGCCCACAGTGCAATTGCATGCTGCTATGCGTGTTGCTCTGGGTATCAAGTTGTTGCACTGCAACAAAACACGCTTGCGAGTAAATTAGAGGTCGCTCCCGGTAAGTCGGCGCGCCGCGTGAGTGCAAAATAGTGATCCCTATCGGAACGGAACTCGGCTTACCTCAGGGTCGGGTGAATTTGTGTCAGCAAGTAAATCGTCTCAGTCGTCCCTCGTGGCGCTTACCCTCGGTGCCATTGGCGTGGTTTATGGCGACATCGGCACCAGCGTGCTGTATGCGGTCAAGGAGATATTTGGCTCGGGTCATGTGGCTTTCACGCCGGACAATATTTACGGCGTGCTGTCGATCATTTTCTGGACGCTGACCGTCATCGTCTCCATTAAATACGTGGTGCTGGTGCTGCGGGCCGACAACAACGGCGAAGGCGGCCTGGTGGCGATGCTGGCGCTGGCATCCCAAGCCGTGAAAGACCGCCCGCGATTGCGCCGGGTGCTGCTGGTCGTGGGCATTTTTGGCACTTGCCTGTTTTATGGCGATGGGGTCATTACCCCGGCGATTTCGGTACTGGGTGCGATGGAAGGGCTGGAGGTGATCTCGCCCAAATTTCATGCTTACATCGTGCCGCTGACGCTGGTGGTGCTGTTCTTCCTGTTCTTGGTGCAAAAGCGCGGCACGGCCGGTATTGGCAAGTTTTTCGGTCCCATCACGCTGCTGTGGTTTGCCGTGTTGGCGGTGCTGGGGGTGATGCACATCGCCACCAACCCGGTCATTTTGAAAGCGCTCAACCCCTGGTATGCGGTCAGCTTTATGTGGGGCAACCCTGGCACAGCCTTCATCATGCTGGGGGCAATTGTGCTGTGCGTCACCGGGGCTGAGGCGCTGTACGCTGACTTGGGCCATTTCGGCAAAAAGCCGATTCGCCTGGCCTGGTTCAGCGTCGTTATGCCGGCACTCACGCTGAATTATTTTGGTCAGGGCGCGTTGCTGTTGAAGAACCCGGCTGCCGTGAAGAACCCGTTCTACATGATGGCACCCGATTGGGCCTTGATACCGCTGATCATCCTGGCCACGATGGCGGCGGTGATTGCATCGCAGGCGTTGATCACCGGGGCCTTCAGCGTCACCAAGCAGGTGATCCAGCTAGGCTACCTCCCGCGCCTGAACATCCTGCACACGAGTGTGCGCGATACCGGGCAAATCTACATTCCGTTTGTGAACTGGGGCCTGTTTGTGGCAATCGTGCTGGCGGTGGTGATGTTCAAGTCGTCCGGCAACCTGGCGGCCGCTTACGGCATCGCAGTGACGACCGACATGCTGATCACCACCATCCTGACCTTCTTTGTCATCCGCCACGCTTGGAAGTACCCACTGTGGCTGTGCCTTGCAGCCACCGGCTTTTTCTTCGTGGTGGATCTGGCGTTTTGGGGTTCGAACCTGCTGAAGTTTCTGGATGGCGGCTGGTTCCCGTTGTTGATTGGTGGGGCGATTTTCACGCTTATGCTGACCTGGAAGGATGGCCGGCACATCCTCAATCAAAAACTGCGGGCTGATGCGCTGGGGCTGCCAGCTTTTCTGGACGCGGTGTTCATCAGCCCGCCGAGTCGCGTCGATGGCACAGCGGTGTTTCTGACCGCAGAGCCCGGCATTGTGCCCAACGCGCTGCTGCACAACCTCAAACATAACAAAGTGCTGCATGAGCACAACCTGTTTGTCACCGTGCGCAACCACGAGGTGCCCTGGGTGGGGCTGGACAAGCGCCTGGAGATCACGACGCTAGGGCACGACTGTTGGCAGGTGGTCGTGAACTACGGCTTCAAGAACAGCCCCGATTTGCCCAAGGCGCTGCAGGCGATGAAGGGACGCGGCTGCGAGTTGGAGGACATGACTACCAGCTACTTCCTGTCGCGCGACACCGTTATCCCCACCATTGGCGGTGGCATGGCGCAGTGGCGTGAGAAGCTGTTTGCGCAGATGCACCACAACGCCAGCGGCGCGGCGGACTTTTTGAAGCTGCCGAATAACGCGGTCGTCGAATTAGGTTCAAAAATCGAGATATAAACCGGCTACTGGATTCGGGCCACAATCCGCGCCATGCAATTTTTCAAAGACCTGAGCCCGTCCGCCTTCACGGCGGGTTTCGTCGCGGTGCTGGTGGGTTTTACCAGCTCGGTGGCGATTGTTTTCCAAGCCGCGCTGGCTTTCAACGCCACGCCTGAGATCATTACGTCATGGATGTGGGCATTGGGCGTTGGCATGGGCCTGGGCTCGCTGCTGCCGTCGCTGTGGCTCAAAAAGCCGGTGATGGTGGCCTGGAGCACACCGGGTGCCGCCGTGCTGGCCATGGCCGGGTTGGCGGGCGGCTTCAGCATCAACCAAGCGGTGGGTGCTTTCATGATCAGCGCGCTGCTGATCGCGCTGTGCGGTGCCACCGGCTGGTTCGAGCGCGTGATGAACCGCATTCCGATGGGCATTGCCTCGGCGCTGTTGGCGGGTGTGCTGGCGCGATTTGGTTTGCAGGGCTTTTTGGCCGTGCAGACCGCGCTGCCGCTGGTGCTGGTGATGTTTGCCACGTATTTGATC
>JANOTE010000098.1:0-2512 GCA_031416195.1 Rhodoferax sp. | reverse complement strand
CGACGCGGCAATCGTTCCCACAATATCGTCGCTCACCTCGGCGCGTACCGTCAAATCTCTTTCAGACAACGCGTACACCGTCTGCAGCAAATTGATGGCGGAGTTGTTTATCTCCTAGTTCTCATTGGTTTAGGCTTCCAGCGTGGCAAAGCTGGCATCAAGCAGCTCATAAAAACATCGGCCTATTTTACCCAGCTCGTTCTGGCCGGTCATTTGGGTGCGAGCCGCGCTGTCACCCTTATTGACATTCGCAATGGTGTTCTCCAGTGTGTTCAAGTCGCCACTGATCGTCTGGTAGGTGGAAAAGGCTGCCACGGCAAGAGTCACAGCAGCAAACGCAATGGCACCGAGCAGCGAGTAAACAGAGGAACTTGCCGCTGCTGCCGCTTTTACCTTGGTTTCGTCAATTTCTTCTTGCAAGTGCCTGTGGAACGCTGCTTGTTCCTTCTTAAGCACCCTGAATTTTTCGTTGAAAGAAGATCGGTTCTTTTCCAGTTCAACCGCGTCGGTTGTAGTCAGGTTCGCGATAGCTTCGCTGTCTTTGGCGTAGGTTTCAATCAGCGGCTTGATTCTTGCAATAAATGCTTGTGAGGTTGGCCCTAACACGTCAGAAGATTCGTTTTTACCGAATTCGGTGCGGATATTCTTCGCATTTTCTTTCAGACTTTTGACCGCCTCTGCAATGCGGGGTGGGCTGTTGTCTTTTACTGCCCCCATGTACTGCTCTACCAACCCGCGCAAGTTGTCTTGAAGCATGTCGGTGCCCATCTGATTTTGCGCCGCCAAGCCATAACCTGCCGCATTGTTGCTTGTGGTTTGAAGCTGGCTATTGCCATACAAACCCGCCGCACCAACGATCAGCGCAAGGAAACAAATCCAGGCCACCAGGGCAATTAGTTTAGAACGAATGGTACTTAGCATAGTTTTTCACCCAAGAAGTTGAAAGGAGTCACATCAAGCTGATTGACAGTCTGGAGAGCAACTCGTCGGTATTGATCTCGAAAGAAGCTTCTGCCGCCCTGCCCACGCAAATCTCGCGCAACCGCTCGGGCAACTCCTGCGAGGGATTCATTGGCAAACGGTCATATTCAATTTGCGTTGGCAGCCCCGAGAAAAGCAATGCCACTGCGTCTTCGTTGCTGTTCTCACGGCGCCCGCCCAGCATCAGGCGATGGTGCCGGGTAACCGCCTGGGGCACCAACGCGGGCTCGAAATAAACGGCCAAATCCGCTACCGGCACGATGGCACCTTCGATGTTAACGGCCCCTAGGAGCCACGGCGGCGCGCCCGGGATTGAAACCAGCTCAAACTCGTCAATCAGGACGTTGATCCAGCGAACGCCAACGGCCAGCGACCAGCGCCCGCAGGTAACCACATAGGCAGTATGAGCAGGCTTATAGGCTGCTTCAAGCGTTAGCGCTTCGGCCAGCGCCTCATCAAAGCTCGGGTTCTGCAGCGTAAGTGCTTCGTCCATGCTGTGCAAGCGGCAAGTTGTTTAAAGCTGCTCGAGGATTTGCTCGGGCAAATACGGCTTGGTCACATACCCTTTGGCACCCAGCATTTGCGCGAACACGCGATCCACTTTTTGGTTCTTGCTGGTGACAAACACCACCGGGATGTTTTTACTGTCGGCATGTTGCTTGAGCTTGCGCGCAGTGCCAAAACCGTCCAGGTCGGGCATGTTCACGTCCAGCATGATCAGGTCAGGCTTGTCAGCCTGCACCTTGGACAGCGCTTCGGCACCGGACATCGCAACCGTGACTGCGCACCCCGCATCCTGCAGTATGCGTTGCAGATTTTTAACATCCACCGCCGAATCATCAACGATTAAAACTTTTTTCACGGAAACTCCAAACTCAAAATTGAAGACAGACTCAAAATTCTACGCGGGGCATGAAAGACACTAACAAGACGCTATTTAGACGTTAACAAAACAACTGCAACGCGAACTTTGGAAGGTCGGGTCGGGAGGCGCTCAGAACGGGAACCTCAGACCGATCGAATAGGTTGCTGCCAGCGGGCGTCCGGCGAAACTGCTAGTGCTGGCCAGTGAAATTAAAGAAAACAGAATGGATGTGGAGATTTTGGAGCGTAGTTGCACGTTGATTTCTACCAAGTATGGGCAAATGCTGAGACGAATTCTAGGGACGGTGAAGGTACGCACCGTCTGTTTATCGGAAATAACTAGGAACACGGTCAAAGTTCGCACAATCGACAGTGGATGTCGTTGTTTTTCCCCCACCGACTTTCATCTCACGCCAACCGCTTCAAGCGCGTGATCCATGAAGCCGCTCTGTGCTGTGGGGGACTGGCCGTAAAATTAAGACTTCAACGCACTCTCACTTTAGGAACGTTTTCCATGTCCCCAGCAGCGTCTTTATTTTCCGGTGTCCAGATGGCGCCGCGTGATCCCATTTTGGGCATCACCGAGCAATTTGCCGCCGACTCCAACCCCAAAAAAGTCAACTTGGGCGTGGGCGTTTATTACGATGACAACGGCAAGCTGCCCCTC
>JANOTE010000097.1:0-2445 GCA_031416195.1 Rhodoferax sp. | reverse complement strand
AACACCGTCAATAAAATCGACCGGGTCAATCACATTACCCTCCGATTTACTCATCTTTTTGCCTTCACTGTCACGCACCATGCCGTGGATGTAGACGGTGTGGAAGGGCACCTGATTGGTGAAGTGGCTGGTCATCATGATCATCCGGGCAACCCAGAAGAAGATAATCTCGTAGCCCGTGACGAGTACGCTGGAAGGCAGGTACAGCTTGGAATCCTCAGTCTGCTCTGGCCAATCCATGGTCGAAAATGGAACCAGCGCAGACGAATACCACGTGTCCAAAACGTCCTCATCACGGCGCAGTTTTTTGCCGGGCGCTTTGGCTTGCGCTTCGGCTTCGTTGCGCGCCACCACCACGTTGCCGTCTTCGTCGTACCACGCTGGAATTTGATGGCCCCACCACAGTTGGCGGCTGATGCACCAGTCTTGAATGTTGTTCATCCACTGGTTGTAGGTGTTGACCCAGTTTTCGGGAACGAATTTGACTTGACCCGATTGAACGGCGTCAATGGCTTTTTGCGCGATGGATTTCCCAGTAGGATCTTGTGGACTAATTTTTGACAGACCCACAAACCACTGATCCGTCAGCATCGGCTCCACCACCTGCCCGGTGCGCCCGCAAACGGGGATCATGCTCTTGTGCGGCACCGCCTTTTGCAGAAAGTCTTGAGCCTCCAGGTCTTTCAAAACCGCCTTGCGCGCAACGAAGCGATCCATGCCACGGTAAGCCGCTGGCCCGTTCTCGTTGATCTTCGCATCGAGCGTGAAGATGGTGATCATCGGCAGCTTGTGGCGCTGCGCGCAGGCGTAGTCGTTGAAGTCGTGCGCGCCGGTGATTTTGACGCAGCCGCTGCCGAAGTCTTTGTCCACAAAATCATCCGCGATCACTGGGATTTTTCGATCACACAAAGGCAAGTCCACCATCTTGCCAACCAGATGTTTGTAGCGCTCGTCGTCCGGGTGTACCGCCAGTGCACCGTCGGCCAACATTGTTTCAGGCCGGGTGGTCGCGATGTGCATGCCTTTGATCACGCTGCCGTCCGCTGCCTTTTGTGGGCCATCACTGAATGGGTATTCGATATGCCACATGAAGCCGTCGCGCTCTTCGCTTTCTACCTCCAGGTCGCTCACCGCAGATTGCAGCACCGGATCCCAGTTCACCAGGCGCTTGCCTCGGTAAATCAAACCCTGCTCGTACAGGCGCACGAAGGTCTCGGTCACAGTTTTGGACAGCTTGTTGTCCATGGTGAAGTACTCACGGCTCCAGTCCACGCTGGCACCCATGCGGCGCATTTGACTGGTGATGATGCCGCCGCTTTTCTCTTTCCACTCCCAAACTTTCGCGACGAAATTTTTGCGCGCCTGCGCAGGCGTTGGCCCCATGTCATGCCGGCTGATTTTTTGCGCTTCCAACTGGCGCTCCACCACAATTTGCGTCGCGATACCGGCGTGATCCATGCCGGGAATCCACACGGTGTTGTGCCCACACATGCGGTGATAGCGCGTCAAACTGTCCATGATGGTCTGGTTGAACGCGTGGCCCATGTGCAGCGTGCCCGTCACATTGGGCGGCGGTAGCTGGATGGAAAACGCTGGCTCGCCTGCCTTGGGTGCCCCCGTGCCCCGAAACCCCGCCACCGCATAGCCCCTGCGCTCCCACTCGGGCCCCCAGTGCGCTTCAATGGCGTGGGGCTCGAAGGATTTGGACAGGCTGTCAAGGCCGGGTTGGCTGATTTGGAGCAATGCGTCGTTCATGGTGGCTTGTGGAGTGTCGAAAACAGAAACGGCATCCCGCAGGATGCTGTTA
Source organism: Rhodoferax sp. (assembly GCA_031416195.1). Taxonomy (GTDB): domain Bacteria; phylum Pseudomonadota; class Gammaproteobacteria; order Burkholderiales; family Burkholderiaceae_C; genus JANYCG01. The sequence continues at coordinate 638 of JANOTE010000097.1, read as the reverse complement.
TTCAAACAGGGCAGGGAGCGCTGATTTTATTCGACGCGCACCGCTCTGGCTGCATCAATGCAATCCGCCAAAATTTCCACATCACCAATCTGATTCGCTAGCAGCAGTATCAACCGCGCGTTCAGGGCGTCGGACTGCGCGGGCGATAAACCCTGATGTGCATCGAGTAGGCATTCGTAAAAGCCATCGGCATCGGTCCATTGCGGCTCAGTTTTCATGCGGCTGCTCCCGACGCCTTCAAAAGTACGGCTGTCACCTCGCTGCGCCACTTAGGGCCACTGCGGCCACCGCCCGCTAAGTAGGCATCGGGCCTGACCACTGCCCATTGGAGTGACTGAGCTTGTGTCGCTTGGCGCAGAAGGCCTTTCAGATCGTAAACATGTTCCACGGCGACAGGCTGCCTCAAGCCCAGCGCGTCAGGCCCCAACACCTGAACAACCCGAACTGGCAGACGCTGTGCAAGCTCGCGCAGACGGGGAACATCCGCCACCGGAATGCGCCCAAACACCAACAGCAAAAATCGGCCTTCGCACCAGTTAAGCAGGTCATTCAAAGTGCCAGAATTCTTGCCGCCCGCGTCCAACCAAACTGCGGCGTTTTGCACCGATGTGCCGCCAGCTTCGCCACAGACGCTGGAG